>JAHFDX010000119.1 GCA_023248785.1 Myxococcales bacterium | reverse complement strand
ATCCAAGTCCTCATACGCGAGGGAGCCCCCGTGGGATCGTGATCGGGTGGCCCAAGGCCTTCGAGCAGCGCGAGCGTGCGAACGCGTTCGGGAAATGCACCCGAGTAGAGTGTTGCAACTGTTCCGCCCATCGAGTGTCCAACCACGTCGATCGGCGTCGTGGCGAATCCAAGGGCATCGACAATGTCGATGAGGTCCGAAATGTAATCAGGAAAGTAATAATATGCACCCTCGGGAATTGTTGGCCCCTCGCCATATCCCCGAAAATCCACGGCAAATACGCGCGCCCCACCATTGACAAGGTGCGGCGCCACAAGATCCCACGTGGCACCTGCGTCCATAAAACCATGAAGAAGAACGCACGTGCGCTCGCCCGCAGCGGGCCACTCGAGCACATGATGTCGCATCGCGCCGAGCTCAATCCAATGTTCCTTCACGTTCGCCACCATGGCTGAGATATCCTGCCTTTCGTCATGAGTCACACGATCACGTTGATCCCGGGCGACGGTATCGGCCCCGAGGTGGCTGACGCGACGAAACGCGCCTTGCAAGCCTCGGGAGCGCGCATCACGTGGGAAGTGCACAATGCAGGCGCCGAAGTGGCTGAACAGCGCGGCACGACACTACCGCCCGAGGTACTCGAGTCGATCCGCCGCAACAAGGTCGCACTGAAGGGCCCCATTGGCACCCCGATTGGCAAAGGGTTCAAGTCCGTGAACGTGACACTTCGCCAAGAGCTCGATCTGTACTCGAATGTTCGTCCGATCCGGAGTTTACCCGGCGTCGAGCCGCGTTTCGAGGGTACTGACATCGTCATTGTCCGGGAGAATACCGAAGATCTCTACGCCGGCCTCGAACTCATGATCATGCCGGGCGTTGCGCAATCGATCAAACTCATCACCGAGAAGTGCTGCAGGCGCATTTGTGAGTATGCGTTTCAGTATGCCGAGCGCATGAACCGCAAGCGCGTCACCGTCGTTCACAAAGCCAACATCATGAAGTTGTCTGATGGTCTGTTGCTCGAGACGTTTCGACAAGTTGCCCAAGGGCATCCGCGAATTGAGCCGGCGGAGGTGATCGTCGATGCATGCGCGATGCAATTCGTACGAAATGCCAACAAGCTTGACGTCATCGTGACCGAAAATCTCTATGGCGACATCTTGAGCGATCTCGGTGCGGGCCTTGTGGGTGGCCTCGGCATCGTGCCCGGGGCCAACATTGGATCCGATGCCGCGGTATTTGAGGCGGTGCACGGAAGTGCTCCCGACATCGCCGGCAAGGGCATCGCAAACCCGACCGCGCTCATTCAGAGCGCGGTGATGATGCTGCACCACCTGAAGGAGCACGAAGCGGGCGCAAAGATCGAGCGCGCCCTTCAACACGTTTATGGAGAGCAAGCGGCCCGAACGACCGATTTAGGGGGAACGCTCACGACCAAGCAGTTTACGGATGCGTTGTGCAACGCCATCGCGGTGGCGTGACGACCTCGCTCACTCCTCCTTCGGAGGCTCCTTGCTCGTCACTTCGACCTTTGGAAGCACCTCGCGAATAAATCGATCGCGAACGGCTACAGAGCGCGCCTCATCGTCTTTTCCCGGGACAGCTACCCCCACGACGAGACAGTGCCCCGGCCACGCCGGATACGCGGCGTACACGGACGAATAGGTATCGCGCGCCGCAAGGGTCGCTGTCTTCGCGCGCGCGGGTTGTAGATCCACCAGTTTGCCATTCCACGCGAGGGCCCGCGGGGGCTCGAACGTCACTTCCATGTCAAACGTGTCGGTGAACGGCTTGGCCCACGCTTCGAATTCTTTGATGCACTCGCGTGGATCATTCTTCTCGTCGACCGCACGCAAGAACGCCGCGACAAGCGCATGATGGGATTTGCCGTATCGGAACCCCACGGCCGTGCGGACACCCCAGTAGTTCACGCGGGTCCAATGATTTGCATCCGGAAGCGGAATCGCGAATGTGTGACTCCGATCTGCGCGCGCCGCAATCGGAGCTCGAGCGAGCTGCTCAAGCGCAGCCGCGTGTTCATTCCCCCGAGCGCCCCCCTTGGACGGCGAACCGTCGTCGGGTGGCGAGGCCGGCTGAATCACGGTGGGCGTTCGAACGGCGTTGGGGAGCGTGGTTCCGCTGCAACCCAGTAACGCGAGTGCGGCGGGAACCACCAATGCACTAAACCGATGAATGCGCATCGACAAGTTGAACCGTTGGACGGTCGAACGCTCGAAATTACACATGCGAGCTTTCACTCGCATTTTCGCATTCGATGCGCCTTCGCCCAAAAACACTTAGCAAAGCGTAGCTCGACAGAGGATTTCAAGCGAACACGTTACGGCAGAGCGCGCTTTTCCGCTCCGCGACCTCGGCGAATTGCTGGTAATCCTAGTTTTCGATGACGAACGCCAACCCTCCTGTCGACACCTCCGGCAATCCCCTTACCAAGAACGCCAACTTAATTCGTTGGGTCGCAGAGATGGCGGCTCTTACCAAGCCCGATCGAATCGTGTGGTGCGATGGGTCGGAAGCGGAAAAACGCCGTCTCACCGAGGAGTCCGTTGCCAACAAAGTTCTCGTGCCGCTCAACCAGGAAAAGCTCCCCGGGTGTTACTTGCATCGTTCGAATCCGAACGATGTGGCTCGTGTCGAGCATCTCACCTTCATCTGCACGCCAACGAAAGCCGAGGCCGGTCCAACCAACAATTGGATGGCACCGGACGAGGCATACAAGAAGCTCAGCGGGCTCTTCGACGGATCGATGAAGGGCCGCACGATGTACGTCATCCCCTATTGCATGGGGCCATTGGGATCGCCGCTTTCGAAGATTGGCATCGAGCTAACCGACAGCACGTATGTCGTTCTCAACATGGGCATCATGACGCGCATGGGAAAACCTGCGCTCGACATGTTGGGTGGCTCGAATGAGTTCAATCGCGGACTCCACTCCGTGCTCGATTGCAATCCCGAGCGCCGATTCATTTGCCACTTCCCGCAAGACAACACCATCTGGTCGATCGGCAGCGGCTACGGCGGCAACGTGCTCTTGGGCAAAAAGTGTTTGGCGCTCCGCATCGGGAGCTACCTTGGCAAAACGGAAAGTTGGCTCGCCGAGCACATGCTCATCATGGGCGTCGAAAGCCCAGAGGGCGAAGTGACCTACGTCGCTGCCGCGTTCCCCAGCGCCTGTGGAAAGACAAACTTCGCCATGATGATTCCACCCAAGCGATTCAAGGGATGGAAAGTGTGGACCGTCGGCGATGACATTGCCTGGATGCGCGTGAACGCCGACGACGGACGCCTCTACGCCATCAACCCCGAGGCGGGCTACTTCGGCGTAGCGCCCGGGACCAGCTACGAATCGAATCCAAACGCGATGAAAGCTATCTCGCGCGATACTATTTTCACGAATGTCGCTGTCACCAAGGACGGTGACGTGTGGTGGGAAGGCAAAGACGGTCCCGTTCCCGACGAGTTGATCGATTGGCAAGGGCGTCCGTGGAAGAAGGGCTCGACGGAAAAAGCCGCGCATCCGAACTCGCGATTCACAGCGCCTGCGACAAACAACCCGTGGCTTTCCAAGTACTGGGACGATCCAAAGGGTGTTCCCATTTCGGCGATCATTTTTGGTGGAAGGCGTGCAACGACGGTGCCGCTTGTCATGCAGGCCTTCAATTGGATGCACGGCGTGTACTTCGGTGCGACCATGGGTTCCGAAACGACCGCAGCAGCCACCGGGCAAGTCGGCGTCGTGCGTCGCGATCCGTTCGCGATGCTTCCGTTCTGTGGCTACGACATGGGCGCATACTTCGAGCACTGGCTCGCGATGCAGGGCAAGGTTTCAAACCCACCAAAGCTCTTCATGGTGAACTGGTTCCGCAAAGGATCTGACGGCAAATTCCTCTGGCCCGGCTTCGGCGAGAACATGCGCGTTCTTAAATGGGTGGTCGACAGAGCTCGTCTGCGCGTGGGCGGCCACGAGACCGTTTTCGGCTGGGTGCCCAAGGCGGGTGATCTCGATCTGTCGATGCTCGATCTCTCCGTTGAGAGAGTCGACGCGGCGACCGAAGTCGACCTCCACGAGTGGGAGAAGGAGCTCACGATGCATCGCGAGTTCTTCGAATCCCTTGGAAGCACCGTGCCGAAGGCGCTCAAGCTTAACGCCGAGCTCCTCACGGCGCGTCTTGAGACCGCGCGCTCTGGGGCTATTTAAAGGCTGGTGGAGAAAGAAGATCGGACGCTGACAGCGTCACGGTTGTTTGTTTTTCCGCCCGCTTGTACGTCAACGTTAACGGCGCGGTTTTGGTGGTCGTGACCAAGTACCATGCGCGCGAATACCCATCGATCTTGGACACTGCCTGACCTTCGATTTCGACGACCTCATCCCCAACCTTCAAGCCGTTTTGTTCCGCCGAACTGCCGGGAACGATTTGCGCGATGCGTGCACCCTCCAGCGTCGCCTCAAAACCAAATCCATATGCGTCCCAGTGGCGCGACTCGGTGAGCGTAGATTCTTTGGCCGCATCGAACCGCATCTCCGAGGTCGCTGTATCAAGTGTGATGGCAAATTGTTTCAAGTAACCGCTTGGAAGAACGCCGAGCATGATGTCGCCATTGGATCGCAGACTTCGTGGCAACGTATCGAGAACGGAGTTCGGAACCGTTCGCGTGTAGAGGCCCGTCACGCGCTGGCCGGCAACCTCATATGAAGCAACCGCAGCAAGTTGTGCCCAAAACGTGCCGATGGCTGCCGGTGTGTAAAAACCCTGCAAGGCGGTGCGCGGCCGCCGTTGTTGCAGTGTCGCAAACACCGTCTCGAGCGTTGCGCCAAGCGATGCGCCCGAATCGACGAGAAACCACCCGTCGACATCCTCCATTCGCCCTTTTACGTAGAAATAGGAGCTCAAGACATACGGAGCTCGACTTGGTTTTTGGCGAAGATGTGAACAGGCTGCGAGCTCCTGTTCGTCATGCTTCTCGCGCAGCCAAACCCGATTGCGCGGGTAGTCGAGCGTGAGCGCGTACTGCCCCCATGTATCGCGGCCAAGAATGCCCACCACCTTATCGAGGCGAAGCGCCGCCTTGATGTCAGACGCAGCGAGCTTCGAAAGCGTGACCTTGGACTCCGCGAAATTCATCTCGAACGGTGCCGCACCCACTTCGCTCGCAATCGTGTCGTCGATACCGCTTGTGGGCGCACCTGTATCGAGAATGAACGTGTACGGCCCCTTGCCATTAATTGTAACCTGTAGTGCTGCCTTTCCGCTGAGCTCCTGGAACGCGACGCCTTCCGGACAGACCCCTGTGGGAGTCACGGGGCTCGTGCTCGTCGGCGGTGTTCCCGATGGCGCCTGGGCGGGATTCGTCCCAGAGCCATCTTCCGTGGGTGAAGGCTCGACTGGCGGGCTCGAGCACGCACCACTCCACAACAAGGCAAGAGCCCCAATTGAAAGTCTCATTACACATACTCCCTCTTCCGACACGCGTTTGCGCCATCAGACCCGCCCCGAAACAGCCGCGCTGTGTAGCCGATTGCGTCGGCGCAGACAAGGGCCGTGCAGGGATGTCAGTAACACTGAAGATGTCCGGTGGCGAAGAGCGGCTCTAGGGATGCGACACGTAAGGTGATGAGAAAACGCGTCGTGTGCGAAGCTCGATGTGCAAGTCCGTGCCACCTGAGGCGTCACTGGCCTTGCATTCGCGTACGTTCGTCATGCGCTTCCTAGGTCCGTAGCTCTCGAGGGCACACGGCGACTGGTTCACGCTGGCCTCCTCTTTTGCGAGGAGGCCACCATGAACCAGTCGCACCGATTTCCCTTCCAGAAAATGCACGTCTATCAGGCCGCAAAGGAGTTCGCCAAAGCCGTTCATCTCGCCAAAATTCGCGACTCGGAGTTGCGCGATCAGGCTACACGCGCTGCTAAAAGCGCGTTCTTGCAGTTGTCCGAGGGACTGCCCAACGACAGCGTCCCGATGCGTCGCAAGTACTTTAGGCTCCGAGCCGGACAGAATGCGAACAACGTGAGCATTATGTCCGAGCGCAGGAGGGGCCGCAGGCCCGGTGCACGTAACAGCGTCTGCGAGGTTGTCGCAGCGATCGACCTCGCTGTCGAACTCGGTGCTGTCGATATCGAACTCGCCGATCACATCGCCCAGCTCGCTGTTCGCGCTCTGCTCATCGGGCTCCTTCGTTGATTTGCTTCTCGAGGTCGGGGTCCTGGTCGAGGTCCTGGTCGATTGCACACTCGACCTTGACCTCGAGGAGCGAACCCGAACGCGAGAAACCGTAAGTCATCGAAATCTATCCATCTTTAGATGCGCTGACCGTGCAGGGACCGCACCAGGGCACCTACTCGGCGTCGACGCACGAGTACGTGATGTTCCAAGCGCTCAGAATCGGAAGGCTTCCGGAGGAAGACGCCGTGCCACTCGTTCGAAACTCCAGTGATTTGCTGCGTGCATCGGCCTTGCCAAGAGCATCGTACACACTGATGGGGCACCCCGCTGGCCCCGTCATCGCACAGAGTTGGGTATCGGTGGTGTAGGGCGCTGCGTTGCCATGCGCGGTCGCAAGCGTTGTAAGGCCCAAAACGCTCGCATCGGTGCCGGCATCCGTTTCGAAGGTCGTGGCATCGTCGGATGTACGCACTTGAAACGCGAGGGTGCTGTTGCCCGGCGTGGTGCTTGAGTAGGTGAAGTAGCCCCACTGCGCAATCGTCCCGGATGGACACGTCGCCGTATACACTTCGGAAACATTGGCCGTTGTGCCCTGCTGAGCGCATCCGGCCGCAAGCTCGAGCTTTCCACCGAGGTCCGCACGGACGGTCGAACAAGTCGACGCGCAAAGCGTCACCTGCGTTGGCGCGGCTTCGTTGTCGAAATACCAACCGCCCGACGCGCACGACGACGCCGAAGCAACCTTCGGCAATGAGCTCGTCGCGCCACCCGTCGGCGTAAACATGACGGTCACGCTGCTTGGGTCGAGGGCGGCCGTTTGATTGACGTCCAAGTTGCAGCTCACGGAATTGGATCGAATCTGATTGAGCGCGGCAACGAGGTCAACAGTGGTATTGGAAGCAGAGACCACGAAGGACTGTCCGTGCCCCGCGTTCGCAACGTCTTGCAAGAGCGTGGTGTTGGCGCCCTCTAATGTAACTGTGTGCGTCGTAATTCCGTAATCCTTGAACCCGCTATCGGCGATGTTCACGATGTGCGCACTGTCCATGTCACACGCGGTGGGTTCACCATCTGTCACGAAGACAACAACCCAGCGTTGGTACGGGTTGCTCGCGGACTGCGTGGCCATGGTTTCGATTGCCCCGCCAAGTGCCGCGGAGATCGGCGTACCGCCACTTGGGGTACGCGAGTCGATCGCCTTCAGCAGGTCGCACTCTTGCGGGTCGGCGCTCGTCGAACAGGTCGAAGGTGCCGGCGGGTAACCCGCCACCTGAGTGGAACCCAGCGTCCCCAAACCAACCAGCGGCACCCCGCACGCCGAATAGCCACAATTATTCTCGTCACAAGAACTCGAGCCGACGGTATCTGGGAAAAAGCGTAGTCCAACGTTCATCCCTGCGGACATGGGATCGCGAAAGAACGCTTTCAGCGCTGCCGTCGTCAGGCCCCAGCGTGTGGTTGACCCCGGGTTCGTGCAGCCCGAGCTGCTTTGCGGCGAGCACATGGACCCCGATTTATCGAACATGACAAAGAGGTTCACCGTGGGGAGCGTTGCCGTCGTTTTTGTGGATGAACATGCCGGCACGGAGCACGCGAGCTTGCTGCCGGATTCATTCTTGTACAGCGTCCAGTTGTTGTCCGTGAGGCACTCGGCAACCGGACCTATCATGTTCGGCGGATTGACAACGACCACACGATTCGACGACAGGCCTGCACAGCTCGAGGTTGACACGCAGCGACCGACCGCAATCGGATCAGACAATGTGCATTCCGTTGCGCCCGAAAAGTTGGGCGTACTCGTGGGGAACGGCTGGGATCCATACGGCCAGTGGTAGAGTTTGACTCCCGCCGGCGCGTCGACTGTTCCGCGATTGCAGACGTGAAGAGAGTCTTCACAAGGCACGCCCATGGTGAGGTCGGCTTTGCCCGCGCATGCAGCATTGTTTTGATCCGGCGAGTACGAGACGCAACTGCCACCCGAGGTGCAGTTGACGTTGCATACGGATCCCACTTTGACGACACATGAGTTGTCCCACTGGGTGGTGCAGCACGAAGGATCGAGGGCACAAATTTGTGTCACGCAGGAATCGCAACCGGACGCGAGCGCGCCACCCGCGAGGCACTTGTTGTGCGCACAGGTTCCCGACGTGTTGCACGTGGATCCGCACTGCGCCTGAACAGCCGAGACGCACGAACTCGTCCATGTGTCACACGTCACCGAACAGCTCGATTGCGCAGCAGCCTGACACGAGGAGCCCCATGCTGGAGATCGGGAGCACGAGCCGCCCGCGGTGGTGTAAGCATCTTGGCAGACGACGTTGGTCCAGCCTGACTGTCTGCCATTGAAAACACTCTCGTCGACCGTACGATCGAGCCCAGCAATCGCCAAGTAGCGATCCCGGCACGAGGCACTCCAACTCGTCGAACACGAATAGCCTGTTCTCACTATGTAATCGGCAACGCACGTAGCGCTTGACCACGAGGAACCCCCGCCGGTGCAACAACTCGGGTGTGCGGCGCAAACAGCCGCAACATTCGCATTGCACGTTGAGTCAAGCACCGTGCCCGAAACGCAAGGATCGTGGGCGCACGCAGGTGGCGTGTAGTTGGTGCAACAGGTCGGATCTGCCGCACAGACCTGTGCGACGAGATTTCCGTTGTCCACATTGCAACCACT
>JAHFDX010000118.1 GCA_023248785.1 Myxococcales bacterium | reverse complement strand
GATCCCAACCAGTTGCCAAAGATCTTCACGCGTGAAACGGAGCTTGTCAGTCGCCAAGCCGCGATCGAGGAGTACTTTCAGCCGAAGGTCGTGGGCTCGGCCGATTTTCTTCGCAGCATAGATATGTCGCAGGCGCCCTTTTTACACGGGTATGTCGCGACCAAAATGAAGCAAACTCCCGCTCAGGAAATTCTGCAGAGCGATGTGGGCGAACCCATCCTGGCGCGATGGCGTATCGGACTCGGCTGGTCCCTCGCGTGGACGAGTGACGTGAAGAACCTCTGGGCGGTCGAGTGGTTGCGATGGCCAGGGTACGGTCAGTTTTGGGGTCAGCTCATTCGAGAACACATGCGCCAAAAGAAGCGGCAGGTGTTCGACATGCGCGCGGAAGTCGATGCAGCTCGCGGAACGGCTCATGCTGTAATCGATGCGATCGGGGGAGATGACTCGTTTCAAAACGGGCTTGATGGCTCACTGACAGTTACCGGGCCCGATAAGAAACCAGGGAAGCTACACCTCACTCAAAACGCCCCGGGACGATACGAGGTTGAATTTCCGCTGCCTCGGTTTGGCGCCTACGTTCTTCATGGCCAGCTCGAGCGGTCTGTTGACGATGGCAAGGGTGGCACGAGGCGTATTACGGTGGCCGAAAGTTATGGCCATGTAACTCATGCGTATCCCCGCGAATACCTGGCGCTTGCTCCCGATACGGCCACGCTTCGTGAGCTCGCGAATGTAACAGGTGGAGAACTTAACGCTGATTTTTCCCGCGTTTGGTCATCCTTCGGCGAAACGATTCGATATCGCCAAGACGTGTGGTCGCGGTTCGTTTGGGCCGCGCTCGTGTTCTTCGCCCTCGATTTGTTGATTCGGCGCATCCGAATCTTCGATCGTAAAGTAACGTTGAAGCGGCCTGTTGCACGCGCCAGTTGAATGGTTATTCACAGTGAAGATTGTTTTCAGCAAGCGCATCTCCCACGAAAGATGCGATGCTGCTCTTCGCTCCCGAGGCAAGTCCGTGATCCAACCATCGAGTCCGCCCCTTCGCACGTACGATGATTTGCTGCGTCTATTCCAAGAGAGCGAAACGCCGAAGCCGGATTACGCAGTCGGCCCTGAAATGGAGAAGTTTGGCATCATCGCAGCAACCGGCGAGCCACTGCCATACAAGGGTGAGCGCGGGGTGCTTGCGCTATTCGACGTATTATCGCGCGACTTCGGTTGGAAACCGGAATCGGAGTACGCAGGCGGTCCGCCGCTGCTGCTCAACGGACATTTGGGTTCCATCACGCTTGAGCCGGGAGCGCAGTTCGAGCTCTCTGGGAAAGCCGTAAAGACAATCCACGAGATTGACGAACAGTTTCGCAGGCACCTTCGGGAGCTAGAAAATGTCTCGCGGGCGCTTGGAATTCGATGGCTTGGCGTAGGGTTTCATCCTTTCGCGAGGCGCGAGGATCTGGAGTGGGTGCCCAAGTTGCGTTATGAAGTGATGCGCAAGTACTTGCCGACTCGCGGCGCGCATGCACTCGACATGATGCTCCGCACGGCGACGGTGCAAGCCAACTTCGACTTCGCTGACGAACGTACCGCCATGCGCCAAATGCGAGTCGCTCTGGCACTCACACCATTCGTAACCGCGATGTTTGCAAACAGCCCTTGGAAGGAGGGCAAGAGACACGAAGGCTTGAGCTACCGCGCTCGCGTGTGGCTCGACGTTGATCCCGACCGGAGTGGTCTAATCCCGAACCTTTGGAAGAAGAACGCCGGCTATGCCGACTACGTGGAATGGGCTCTCGATGCACCCATGTTATTGTTCAAGCGCGACGGGAACATTGTCCCGAATACCGGACAGACCTTTCGCAGCTTTTGGAAGGATGGATTTCAAGAGCACCGGGCGACGTCCGCAGATTGGGAACTGCATCTCAATACCTTGTTTCCCGAGGTCCGTTTGAAGCGGACTGTCGAGGTTCGCGGCGCCGACTCACAACGAACGGAGCTGGCATCGGCCCTCGTCGCGCTGTGGGTTGGTATCCTTTATGATGAACGTGCGTTCGATGAAGCAGAGGCGCTCGTCGACGGATTTCAGCACGACGAGCTTGCCGCACTGCGTGAGCAAACGTGGATCCGTGGGCTTGCAGCCGAATTTCGCGGCAAGAGCATCGTGACGGTCGCCGAGTCGATTGTGGAAATTGCGCGCCGTGGACTTGAACGGCGTGCGGAGCGTGATGAGACGGGAAGAGATGAGACGATTTTTCTCGCTCGTCTTGCCCATTTGGTCAGTCGTGGAATGACCCCCGCGGAGGCCATGTTGCAAGAGCAAGGCACGATGCCTCTTGCACGGTATCTCTTCGAACGGGGGTCGCTCCTTCCGCCGCTTCCTCAGTAAGGACCTCCTCAATAAGGGCGACGAGGCGCTTGCCTAACGGCTGCCACGAACGCATTGAGCTTCGAAAAGTTCTTCACTCCCGGCGCGTCCTCGACGCCCGAAGCGACATCAACGCAAAATGGATGCACGGAAGAAATCGCCTGCGCCACGTTTCCAGGGCGCAACCCTCCCGCGAGCGTGACTTGCCGTCGTTTCGGCAGATCGCCAAGGTAAGACCAATCGAACGCAAGACCCGTACCTCCAAGCGCCGAATCAGAGAAGGCATCTAAAAGGATGTACTCGCCTGGAAATTGATCGACGGTGATCACATCTTCGGCGGTCTTAATGCGGACGGCTTTGTACGCGTGGGGTAGGAGCGCAAATACTGTCTCTGGTGATTCAGATCCATGAAGTTGCAGGCAGTCGAGCTGCACTTCGTCGCGGAGCTCGCGCATCTGTTCGAGCGTCAGGTCGGCGACGATGCCCACCGTCATGACGCGTTTTCTCGCGGCGGACACGAGCGTCTTCGCTTTTTCAATCGTTACGTTGCGCGGGCTTTTGCTGATGAAGTTCAGGCCAATCGCATCAACGCCGAGCGCTACACATGCTTCGAGATCATCCATGCGCGTGATCCCGCAGACTTTGATGCGCGTCACGAATCCACCGGGAGCTTGAGCCATTCTCGAAGTGTGGGCCCCAAAACCACGCGGGCCTTTTGGAGGTCGAACACAGTCTTGGAACCTGTGAGCAACATGGCCGCGCGCAGCTGGGTCTCCACTCCTTCGAACAGTGCGTGAACCGCATCGGTTCCGCCGTCATGTAGCGCTTGTAGCGCTGGGCGCGCAACTCCGGCTGCGGTTGCCCCGAGTGCAAGAGCTCGCGCTACGTCGAGGCCGTGCGCGATGCCGCCCGTTGCAATCACCGTTTGCATCCCAGCGGATCGCATCCAGAATGTGCTCACTCCGGTTGGAATACCCCAGTCCCATAGGAGGTCGCCGAGCGCTGCTGTCTGATTATCGTGTGCATTCTCGGCTCTCATCGTTTCGACGCCAACCCAGGACGTTCCTCCAGCTCCGGAAACATCGACGTGCTGAACGCCAATGGCGTGGAGGCGCATGGCCACATCGTGCGAGAGACCGCAGCCCGTTTCTTTGATAACAACCGGGCGGTCGAGTTCATTGACCAGCCGCTTGATCGTTTCGAGGCCGAGTCGAAAATCGCGATCGCCTCCCTTTTGAATAAGCTCCATGGCGGGGTTGAGATGCACGCAAAGCGCATCGGCACCGATGCGTTGCACGAGCTCTTCAATGCGCGCGGTGGACAGCTCACGCGCTTGCACAACACCGATGTTGCCGAGAATCAGTGCGGAGGGAGCCACATCGCGGACTGCGTAGGTTTGGTCTCGCCCCTCCGACACGTGCATCGCACGCTGCGATCCCACACCAAATGCATAACCCCGTTGCTCGGCGACCTGGGCAAGCGAACGATTGACCCGCGCAGCTTCGGGCGTGCCACCCGTCATTCCAGCGATGACGATGGGCGCACGCAACGTCCATTTTAACAGACGTGTTTCCAGCGAAACGTCCGAAACCGCAAGCTCGGGTAGCGCATTGTGAACGAACTGAACTTCCTCGAGCAGCGTGGTCTTGGTCCGAAACCCAACTGGTTTGCTCGCGCAGAGAGTGAGATGGTCGTCTTTTCGATCGGAAATAGAGGACATATCGATTCGATCCGCGCGACATGAGGAGGGGGTAAGCGCGTTGTTTCCATCTTAGCTAGCGCACGGAGCGCCCGCTCGAAAGCGTAGGTCCGACTGAACACAGTAATTTCAAATTATATTGAAAGTAACCGAAATGATTGCGAAATCATGGCCATTGCACGGTTGACCTTGCTCCAAACGACACCTACGTTTCGGTTGCGGTACGAGCCCATCCCCAAGACAAGCTACGGTGCGTCCTCCACACGAACATGACAGAGGCCCCTCATTCGAACGACCGTGACCGAGCGCTGTTCATCACATTTGCACGCGATGTACAGATGCGTGTGGAGCAGGAGTTACGCGCGTTTTTGGAGACCGAGGCGCGCGCCGTCCGTTTTGACGGACGACCCGTTGCAAATATGCTCGAGGTTATTGCGGACGTGTGTCTTCGCGGGGGAAAACGACTTCGGCCGGCGTTGCTGGCGATGGCGTATCAGGCGTACGGGGGTGACGCGACTGCACTGCCTGCCGTGAGAGCTGGCGTCGCGCTTGAGTTGTTGCAGGTTTACCTGCTGATTCATGATGATTGGATGGACCAGAGCGATCGTCGGCGCGGAGGCCCATCGGCGCATCGCATGCTGGCGGAGGTGTTTGGGTCGAAGACGGCGGGTGAATCCGCCGCTGTCCTGGCGGGTGACTATGCGGCGGCGCTCGCCCAACATGTCACAACCACTCTTCCACTCGCATCCGAGCGCATGGCAATTGCGCATGGTGTGCTCTCGCGCATGCAGTGCGAAGTTGTCCGGGGGCAAGTGCTCGATATGTTTGGCCAAGATCGGACCGTGGAATCGATCGAGCGCGTCTACGCGTTGAAAACGGCGAGCTACACAACCAAAGGCCCTCTGACTCTCGGTGCCGCCATGGCGGGCGCGAGCGAATCGACCCTGCGCGCGCTCGACTCTTTTGGCGAAGTACTTGGTATCGCTTTTCAAGTGGCGGACGACATGCTCAGCGCATTTGGAAGTGAATCGATGACCGGTAAGCCCGTCGGACAAGATCTCCGTGATGGCAAGCAGACGCTGCTCGTTGCGTTTGCCGCTGCGGACGGTGATGCAAAGAGGGTGTTAGAACAGGCATCCCGTTCGAATCTCTCGAGTGTTGAGATGGCCCTGGCACTCGACGCATTGAAGCGAACGAGTGCGTACTGTTCACTCGAGCATCGTGCGGGGGGCCTACAGGAGAGCGCGTTGCAACAGCTCCGAGAGCTTGGGCTGGACGAGAAACACGCATCACTTTTCCGGGGCGCGGTGTTCGCCCTGACCGAGCGAACGATATGAGTAACGTGGGCGTTGCCTCGGGCAAAGTGATCTTGGTTGGGGAACATGCCGTTGTCTACGGAGCTCCGGGGCTTGCCATGGGGATCCCTCGCGGCGCGCGTGCGGTGGCGTCCAAAATAACAGACGCGTGTTCAGTTCTCGAGATACCCGGCTGGTCGATCAACGTTCGAGAACACGACAAAGGGTATGACCTCGGTCAAGCGTTCGCCGCTCTTTGCGCCCGTTTGCGTGATGCGGGAGCAACGGACGTTGTCCGCGTCGTTGCGGAATCCACACTGCCTCCGGCGGCAGGTCTTGGGTGCTCGGCCGCTTTAGGAGTCGCGGTTGCACGGGCCATAGTACCTTCGGCCGACGCGCATGTGATTCATCATGCGGTGATGGCCTGGGAGTCGGTGTTTCACGGCAACCCGTCGGGGATCGACGCACTGGTGGCAGCTCGAGGTGGCTGGGTTTTCTTTCAACGCGACACTCCAGCAACCGAAATTTTTCCGGGCGCATCCCTTACGTTCGTCGTTGGGTACAGCGGCACGTCGTCGCGGACGCGCGCCATGGTTGAACACGTGGCATGCCTTGCCAACCGGGCGCACATCGAATCCGTGATGCATGCAATTGGAGAGCTTGCGTGTGAAGGGCGTCGAGCCATCGAACGAGGCGACGTTCACGCGTTGGGCGAAATTCTCTCGCGCAACCAAATATGTCTATCAGAGTTACAATTGTCCACCCCAGCGATTGAGCGCATGTGTACAGTTGCGCGCTCCTTGGGTGCTCTTGGTTCGAAGCTTACGGGTGCAGGGGGGGGCGGGAGCGTGATTGCTCTTGTAAAAGATGCAAGTGACGCTGAACGTGTTCGCGAAGGCTGGCATTGTGAGGGTTTCGAGAGTTTTGTCGTACGGCGCGACTGTTGCGAAGTAAACGTCGGTCCGGAAAGCGAAGCGTCGCCATGAAAGCGACTGCGCGCGCGTCGGCCAATATTGCACTCGCGAAGTACTGGGGAAAGCGGGGGTGTCCGGGAAACTATCCTGCAGTCCCGAGCCTATCGGTCACGCTGACCCAGCTCACCACGCAAACGACCGTCGAGTTCATCGATCGCCTTCCGAGGGATGAGTTCGTTTTGAACAACGTGCTCCGTTCCGATCGCGCCCGCGACCGAGTTGGCCATTTGCTCGATGAGGTACGCGCGCGCATGCTGCGCCCTCTCTATGCACGTGTCACAAGCACGAACACGTTCCCGACGGCGAGCGGGTTGGCTTCAAGCGCATCGGGTTTTGCCGCACTTTCGGCTGCAGCCACGAAAGCGGCAGAACTATCGTGGTCGAACGAACGAATAAGTGACTTGGCCCGTCGTGCATCAGCCAGTGCCGCGCGTAGCATCTACGGTGGCTACGTGTTACTCCGCGCCGGCCCCGAGTTTGGAACCAAAGACGAGCTTTCCGCGACACCGGTTTTTTCAGCCACACACCTGCCGCTCGTAGTGTTCGTTTGCGTCGTAACGGATCGAGAGAAGGAGATCGGTTCGACGGCCGCGATGCTGCGGACGCAAGAGATGAGTCCCTATTACCACTCATGGATCGAGCACGCCGAGCGAACGTGTCGCCAAATCCAGGCGGCGATCGAACAGCGCGATCTGGAGCATCTTGCGGAACTTGTCGAGTCGAACACGCTCGCCATGCACGCGAGCGCACTTTCGGTGGGAATCTTGTATGCCACCGAGGTCTCGGCGCGCATTGTCGAAGTAGTTCGACGTTTGCGCGCGTGCGGAACGATGGCGTTTTTCACCATGGATGCCGGCCCGCACGTAAAGGTTTTCGTGAGGCCCGAGGACGCGACGAAGGTGTGTTTGGAGCTCGAACGCGTTGAGGGGGTATTGCGTGTAACCAAGGCTGCAATAAGCGACGTCAGCATTCGTTGGGAGAGCGACCTGTGATCGTGCGCGCACCTGGAAAATTATTACTGAGCGGCGCCTACGCCGTTCTT
The DNA here is from genome assembly GCA_023248785.1 of Myxococcales bacterium. Taxonomy (GTDB): domain Bacteria; phylum Myxococcota_A; class Polyangia; order Polyangiales; family Polyangiaceae; genus JAHFDX01. Next base: position 1,483 of record JAHFDX010000118.1, on the reverse strand, counting down.
CGAGGTGCGCCGGCGCTGTCGATTGCGGTTTCGAGGTACGCGTATGCTGACGCGCGCGTTCGCAATCACAATCCGACACTCGAAGTGAAAGCCGCGATTCCAAATGGCCCTTGGCCCATGGTTAACAATGCGGAGCTCAATCTCTCTGGCCAAAAGCTCGGGCTTGGTTCGAGTTCGGCTGGGCTCGTCGCAAGTTTGGCCGCCCTTCTGCACATTCGCGGAAATGATCTCCTTGGTGACGATGCGCGTAGGGCCATTTTGCGAAGTGCCTTCGATGCGCATCGCACGGCACAAGGTGGAGGAAGCGGCGTCGACGTAGCGACATCGATTTATGGGGGGCTGGTCGAATACCGATTGTCGAACGACGCCCCTTCCGTCCGTTCGCGTGCGTGGCCGGAACATCTGATCTTTCGGTGTTACTTTTCAGGAAGAAGTGCCCGTACGTCGGAGTTTCTCACTCGGGTGGCGACATTTTTTGCGGCTCGAAAGGAAGAGGCTTCGACATGGTTTGACCGGTTGGGCGCGCAGGCGGAGGCATGTGTGTGCGCGGTGGATGACGGAGCTCGTAGCCTTGTCCTTGCCGTGGATGAGTATGCTTCGCTGTTGCGTTCATTTGGGCGGGCCGCAGACATTGCAATTGCGACGCCCGAAGTGGAAGAACTGGCGAGGCAGGCCAGAGATGAAGGGGGAAGTTTTTTCATGTCGGGAGCAGGCGGAGGTGATTGCGCGTTGTACGTGGGCGAGAGGCAGCCGGGCAGAGCGTTCGTCGAAGCCATCATAAAGTGTGGCTTCACGGAAGTAGGCGTGGAAATCGATCGCTCAGGTGTGCAGGCTGCGTCTTATGGCGGGAGGCAGTAGTGGCAACCACATCGAGATTTCCTGGGTTCTATCGAATCACTGTGGATGAGCGAAGAGAGTTGGTGAGTGAAGCTACAGGCGTCACCGTGGAGGAGATGCGTCAAGCGCTTGAAAACGGAGGCTTGCTGGCGGAGACGGCGGACAAGTTTGTTGAGAACGTGATCGGAACGTATGCACTTCCGTACGGGGTGGCTGTTAATGTGCGCGTCAATGGTTACGATTATGTCGTGCCGATGGTCGTCGAGGAGCCAAGCGTAGTGGCGGCAGCGTCGAACGCGGCGAAGATGGTCCGAGGGAGTGGGGGATTTCGCGCGGAATGGGATCCGCCTCTGATGACGAGCCAAATTCAGGTGGTCGGGGTTACGGATGTGGCGCACGCCATCACTGCACTCAAGACGCACACGCAAGAGATTCTGGACCGGGCGAATAAGTCGGTGCCGGGGCTCGTAGAGCGTGGAGGCGGTGCTCGGGCGATGGAGGTGCGAGCCCTTGGGGATACCCATGAACGCATGTTGGTCGTTCACGTGCTTGTGGATTGTTTGGATGCGATGGGTGCCAACCTTGCTAACACCGTTGCTGAGGCCGTAGGGCCAAGGCTTGCGGATCTCGCGCGGGGTAAACTCGG
>JAHFDX010000755.1 GCA_023248785.1 Myxococcales bacterium | reverse complement strand
GGTGCGGGCAAGAGTACGCTCGCCGAGCGCCTACTGCTCCGCCTAAGGCAAAATCACCTTCGCACTGAATGGCTTGATGGCGACGAGATGCGCACGCACCTTTCGAAGGGACTCGGGTTTTCGCGCGAAGATCGCACCATCAATGTCCTTCGAATTGCATACGTCGCTCACCTTCTCTCACGAAATGGCGTCATCGTGCTCGTATCCGCGATCTCTCCCTATCGAGACGCAAGGGCCCAAGCACGTCAATTGATCCGCCACTTTGTTGAAGTACACGTCGCCACCACGCTGGAGGAGTGCCAACGGAGGGACATCAAGGGACTTTACCGTAAGGCCCAGGCTGGCGAGATTCCGGGCTTCACGGGGGTCGACGACCCGTATGAAGAGCCGCTCGAGCCCGAGATCCGCGTCGACACAAACGCGGTTTCGCCGGACGAGTCTATCCGACACATCGAGGGTTATTTAGTACTACACAGTTACATTTGAAACGCGAGACACCCATGATCGACCAGCACCTACCTCGCTATTCCAATCCACAAGACATCGTCGAGTTCGTCGACAAGCTCGCCGCTTTTGAACGTGGAGATATTGGACCCGAGGAGTTTCGCGCGTTTCGCCTTTTGCGCGGAGTGTATGGGCAACGTCAAGAAGCGAAGCAAATGCTTCGCGTCAAACTGCCGATGGGCCTCGCGGGACCTTCGCAACTCGAAGCCCTCGCAGACGTGGCACAGCAATATTCGCGTGGGTTTGGCCATGTGACGACGCGACAGAATCTGCAGTTTCACTACATGAAAATGAGCGATGCGGAAGCGGCAATGATTCGCCTTGCTGATGCCGGGCTCACAACGCGAGAAGCCTGTGGAAACTCCGTTCGCAACGTCACTGCGTGTGAGCTCGCCGAGGTCTGTGCAGACGCACCGTTCGATGTCACTCCTTACGCGGAAGGGATCGTGCGACTGTTCTTGGGACACCCGCTCTCGAGCAGCTTGCCTCGGAAATTCAAGATCGCATTCAGCGGGTGCGCACACGACTGCGCCAAAGGCGCCATCCACGATTTGGGCTTCATTGCGACAGTGCAAGATGGCGTTCCTGGATTTCGAGTTCTCGCGGCGGGGGGACTGTCTTCGACGCCACAGAATGCGCTTGTGCTTCACGATTTCGTTCCCGCGGGCGAGCTCGGTCGCGTCGGTGAAGCCATCGTTCGACTCTTCCACGCACTTGGAAATCGTGAAAACAAGCATCGTGCGCGCCTCAAATACGTGTTGCGAAAGCTGAAGGAAGACGGTTTCCGCGCCAAATACGCCGAGTTTCGAAACGCAATCGACCACGAAGCTGCCCTTGAACTAACACTTCCAAACGAGCGACCTCAAAATCTCATGACTCCCGTACTGAGCGAGAGGCGATTGCCCACGTACCTCGCGTGGAAGAGTTCGAACGTTATCAAGCAGCGCAACGCAGACCACTCCGCGGTTTATGTGAGGCTCGAACTGGGCGACATCACAGCGGATCAACTGCGCGCGCTGCGCGGCATCGTCACGAGATTCGGCGACGGCACGTTGCGATTCACGATTGATCAGAACATTGTCATTCCGTGGGTCGATTCGCGTTCTCTTCCCGCATTGCACGCAGAGCTCGAAGCCACAAACTTGGCGCGGACGGGGATTCATACTGCGCGCGATATCACAAGCTGTCCGGGCGCGGACACATGCAATCTCGCGGTGACGACATCACGGCAATTGGCGACAGCCATCCGCGAACGGCTCGAACTCTCGGATACTGAAGGGTTGTCCGCTTTGACGAACACCGTCATCAAGGTCAGTGGGTGCCCGAATAGTTGTGGGCAGCATCACGTGGCCGATCTTGGTTTTCATGGTGGCGCACGCACGATCGGCAAGGAGACCTACCCGATTTACCAGCTGCACTTGGGTGGAGGCGTCGACCAACGCGGTGCCCGATTTGGCAGACAGGTGGTAAAAATCCTCGCGCGCCGCGTTCCGGAGGCGACGGTACGTCTTCTTCGGCTGTTTGAGAGTGCACGGGTAGAGCACGAGACCACGCAGACCTTCTTCGAGCGTGTCGACCCGAAGGTTGTCCTGCAGGCCCTCGGTGAGATTCTCTCAGATCCACCAACGCCCGAGGATCGTTTGGACATTGGGGAGACGGTTGGGTTTCTCATTCATTCAGGCGAGGGTGAGTGCGCTGCGTGATCGATCTTCCGCACGAAAACGAGAGACTCGAGCATCGGAGTCCAAAGGAACGACTGTCGCGTGCGCTCGAACTCTTCGATCGTCGCATCCTGATGACGAGTTCGTTTGGCACCGGC
>JAHFDX010000754.1 GCA_023248785.1 Myxococcales bacterium | reverse complement strand
AACTCGGCTTGCGAATCCTCTCGAATTTGTGCGATCGCCGACGGGTTCGTGTGTCTTGTGAAGTGGACGCAGACGCTCTTTCAACGGAGGAGATGTCTGGCAACGAAGTCATCGACGGGATCGTCAACGCCTCTCGATTCGCGGAGCTCGATCCGTATCGTGCAGCAACGCATAACAAGGGAATCATGAATGGCATCGACGCTGTAACCATCGCAACCGGCAACGACTGGCGCGCGGTGGAAGCGGGTGCACATGCGTATGCGGCACGAAATGGGACGTACGCCCCGCTCGCAATCTGGCGGAAAGTGGACAACACGCTGCGTGGTTCCCTCGAGTTGCCGCTAGCGCTCGGGACTGTGGGGGGAACATTGCGAGTTCATCCGGCCGCGAGGTTGTCGCTTCGCATGCTTGGGCTCGAGCGATCGATGGAGCTCGCGTCGGTAGCCGCGTCTGTCGGTCTTGCCTCAAACCTCGCGGCGGTTCGCGCCCTTGCGACCGATGGCATTCAGCGGGGTCACATGGCGCTTCACGCAAGGAGCGTCGCTGTTGCGGCGGGGGCCGTGGGCGAAGATGTAGACCGGGTTGCCTCTATGATAGTAGAGGCTCGCGACGTTACACTGGAGGCCGCCCGACAAGCGCACAAGGTGTTGCATGAGTTCGAAAGTCAGCTGGTCGAGACAGAAAAACCATAGCGACTGTGCGTCTTCTTGCTGGAGCAGCTGACGCTGGCAGCAAATTTGGGTACCCTCTTGGAGGTGCAAGACCCGGGACCAACGGAGGGGCCTACCGCGTCTGCGGAACGCGACATGCGGGGTGCATTGCACGACGTCGCGAATGCGCTAACTGTCCTTGTGGGTTGGGCAACGGAGGCGCGTGGGGAACATGCGACACCGGAAGTCACGAGTCACGCACTTCGTGTGATTGACCGATGTGCACGGGCCGCTCGCGATCTCGCGCGGCGTGCCATGGGAGCTGCCGTGAGCGATCCGGAGGTGGATGCGTTGGAGATCATTCGTGACGTGGTCGATGCGCATTTGATCGAGGCACAGCGAGCGCAGGTTCGTATTTGCCTGGAAGGCGCAACGACTGGGCGCGTGCGGGCATCATCGAGCTTGGCGCACTCGCTGTCGAATCTGTTGCTCAACGCCCTGGCGTATTCGCCAGCAAACGAAACGATTCGCGTTTCGGTAACGCAAACGTCGGCGCACATCTCTGTCATCGTTGCGGATGGTGGCCCCGGTGTGGCAGAAGCGCGAAGGGGAACCATCTTCGAAGGCACGTCGTCGAGACCTGGAGGGATGGGGTTGGGCCTCATTCAAGCGCGCACGTTCGCGCGCGAGGCGAGAGGCGATGTAAAACTCCTTCCACCCGTTGATGGTTCTGGGGCGCGGTTTCTTCTCACGTGGAGTCGATCCGATTTGGTTGCCGCAGAGGACAGCGCGCCAATGTCGAGAGCCAGGCCTCAGATCCTCGCCGACGTGCGCGTACTACTTCTGGAGGACGATGCCTCGGTCGCAGAGTTTGTCATGGCCGCGCTTGAGGCAAGGGGCGCGGGCGTGGTGCACGTTGCTGATGAAGTGGCCATGTCGTCCGTTATTTTGAAGGAATTCGACGCCGCGCTTGTTGACCTTTCGCCCCTTGGAGGTGACGCTCCACGAGTGGTTGAACGTCTTCGAGCAGACGCGCCATCCTTGCCGCTTGTGATTGTGAGTGGCTCGGTGAGCGCGCAGCCGATGGAGGGCGTGCGCGCGTTTCGGTGGGTGCGCAAGCCCTTTGAAGTGGCCGAACTCGTCGAAGCGTTGAACGACGTCCTCCGTCGCGCGGTCGTTGAGTTTTGACCGAACTGCGGGCCTTCCATAGCAGACCCCCTTTCCCTTGACAGGGAGAAGCGGTTTGCACATATTCCGTGCCCCACGCGAAGGTGGCGGAATTGGCAGACGCACTAGCTTGAGGTGCTAGCGGGTAAAACCGTAGGGGTTCAAGTCCCCTCCTTCGCACTCTCTTCTTCGCACAACGTTACCCGATCAAATTGAGCATGTTCGATTGCGAGGCGTTCTTGAGGGCTTGCACGTGAGTGGCAAACGCGAGTTTCACGTTGCTCATCGCAAGATCGGTTGAACTCGCTGCGTAGTCCGCATCGGCGATGCGACTTTCGCTTTCAGAGGTGCTTACGTAGCTATCGTCTAAGGACGAGAGCGTCGTGTCGAGCGCAGCCTGCGAGGCGCCGATTGTGGACTGCTGCGCGCTAACCGTGGCCAAGGCAGCATCCGCTGCGGTCATCGCGGCAGCAGCTCCGGCCGGTGTTGTGACGTCTATTCCGGAAAAGCC
>JAHFDX010000753.1 GCA_023248785.1 Myxococcales bacterium | reverse complement strand
TCGGCCGCGTCTTTGTACTCGCCCTTGGCACCAAGATCCGCGGCAAAGCCCCCGCAGGCCTTCTTCAGATCGTCATCGATGCCCTTGACGAACGCATTCAACTGAACTGCGGCCGGAATACTCTCGCTGATGGTGCCAGCTACCTTGGCATCTAGTTGAAACGCCTTCTGCCAATCGAATGCAGCGACGGCTTCCGGGTTCGACATATCGGGGCAGCTTGCTCCTGGAATCCCTGCCGCTTTCAGGATTCCACAATGGCTAAGCAATATGACTGCGCCTACGAAACACGCGACCGCTGCCGCGTTACGTCCAAGGTGATTCATCGCGTTCTCCCGAAATAAGCCCTCGCCCTGCGGCGATGTGTCTCGCTTACTAGGCTTCAGGTCACGACGGCGACAAGGGCTTTTTCGTGCATTACTCGCAGCAGCAAAGAAGCCAATCAGCCACGGTTGCTCGGCTCTGTTTGCACTCCTTGAGAGTTTCCGTGGCCTCCCCGTGCGTGTTGCACCTCGACTCACTGCCGTAGACCCGACCCGTGGCTCCAGCCAGCTCGCCGCACCCCTTCGAGCAATCCTTGCCAAGGCCAGCACACACGCTGCCGCATCCCGACATGGTCAACGTGCATGCGGCCAGCGTCGGTTTTGGGGTCGACTTGGCGTCGATCCCTGCATCGGGTGTTGGTTGGGTCGTGCCATCTTTGAAGCAACGTTGAAGGGATGTTCCGGTGAGCGCGTCCGCAACCGCCTCGCATTTGTACCCTGTGGGGCATGCGAGGCCATTGCAAGCGGACGTGCAGTAGCTGTCCATCTTGGTGAGCCCACCGCGCGCATCCAGTATGCAGTCCCCCGTGCTGCATGACGGATGGCTACGAACGAGGCAGGTGGCGCTCTTGGCGTCGCAGCCTGCGTTGCAAAATTTTCCAAGATCCGCTGCGATCGAGGTTGGTGTGGGTTCTGTCGAACTTGCGTCGGTCTCTTCGACTGTTGTCGCGGGAGTCTGGCTCGAACACGCGAAGGCAAGGAAAAATGGGGAGACTACGGATACGAATTTCATAAGGAACTCCCGGGATTGCACGCCATCGACATGAAGCCCCATCCCAGCAATGGTGCCTGGCCCCTCGACAGAGACGCGCGGTGCCAATTTTTATTCATAGACAGAGACATGAAGCGCACATTTTGATTCACGTCTGGGACGCACGAGCACCCGCGAAGATCTCCGCGAGGCCGGCTACATCGCCCTGCCCTGGCCCCCGTCCACCGAGATGCATGCGCCGGTTACCCAGCTCGCAAGCGACGACATCAAAAACGCAACAACGTTCGCGACCTCCTCCGGCGTCCCAAAGCGCCCCCACGGAAGCTCCTCATCGAGCATTTTTTTCACGCGCTCGGGCATGGTCTTCTGCCTTTGATCCCACGATCCACCCGGAAAGAGGATGGAACCAGGAGCAACGGTATTCACGCGAATCTTGTGCTGCGCAAGATCGAAGGACATGTCTTTGCCAAGAGCGTGCAGCGCCGCCTTCGCCGCGCCGTACGAAGAACTCGAGCAGTATTCGCGTCCGGAGATGGAGCCCATGTGAACTACCGATCCCCCGCCGTTGGCCTTCATCCAATGCACGGCAACACGGCTGCACCAAACAGCTGAGTAAAAATTGAGATCCACAACGCGTGCGAAGTCGTCGCTTCCGGTCTGATCCAACGCGCCTGTGCCCAGTGAACCGCCCGCATTGTTGACGAGTCCCTCGATGCCGCCGGATCGCTCGACGAACGCGGAGACGGCGGTCTCCGCTCCTGCACGCGTGCTTACGTCGCCGGCGACGGCGATGCATGAGCCACCGCCTCTACGTGTAATTTCAGCCTGAACGTCGCGCAACGCATCGATGTTGCGGGCGATGATCCCGACTGTAGCTCCCGCACCCGAAAGCGCGGTTGCAGTTGCGCGTCCGATGCCGCGACTTCCGCCAGTCACCAAGATACGCATGCCTTCGAGCGAGATGTACATAGTTATGCCTTTGGATCGGTCGTCCGTTGACGCACGCGATCGATCATGGTGGCCACCGTTTGGTCGAGATCGATGTCTGACGAATCGACAAGAATCGCATCGTGCGCCCTTTTCAACGGAGCCACCTTGCGTTGCGTGTCTTGCTCGTCGCGACGAATCACATCGGTGAGGGTTTCCTCGAACGACGGAACCACCCCTCCCTTCGCAATAAGTTCGAGATGACGGCGGCGCGCGCGAACTTCGGGGCGCGCCGTAAGAAAAAACTTCACTTCCGCGTTGGGGAACACCACCGTGCCGATGTCACGTCCCTCAAGAACAACACCACCG
>JAHFDX010000117.1:4230-8900 GCA_023248785.1 Myxococcales bacterium | reverse complement strand
CGCCACAACTTCGGAGGGCAGTCCCGCTCCGGGAACGATGCGATCCGTTGCCAAAACGTCCACGAAATGGCGACCAAGTTCGACCGGAGGTGCGAAAAAGGTGGTCGCGACATCGTCTTGAATAGCAGCGTCGGACACTTGTAGCGCTTGCGGCACAGCGGAACATCCAGCGAGGCCAACAAGGCCAACAAGGCCAACAAGGCCAACAAGAACAGTGGCGAGCGCCCAAGGCATAGGAAGGGAATCCCCAGCAATCATGACTGCCTACGAGTCTAACGCGGACTGGAACTGATACGCTGATCGAATGGATCCAATGGGAGCGCCTGCGAAGGTCATCGTTCGGAATTGCGAAACGTACGACGTTGAAACGATTCGGCGAATTGTTCGCGAAGGTCTCGAAGAGCTTGGCCTCCATCCAAACGGACGAACGCTCGTTAAACCGAACGTTGTCGCTTCCGGTGACCTCTTCGAGAACGCACACACACGCGTGGAGTTCATGGAGGGCGTGCTGCTTGCGCTTCGCGATCGCGACGTGGGTCGAATGACGGAACTTGCCGTCGGTGAGCGCTGTGGCATTACCGTCCCGACGCGTCTCGCGTTCGAGGGGGCAAACTATAACCCCATGCTCAAACGCGTGGAGGCCAAGCGCTACTGTTTCGAGGAAGAGCCTCAGGTCGAGATTCCGTTGCGTCACCAGGGCCGGTTGCGCGATTACATCTTCACCCCGGAACCTGTCGCGCGCGCCGATTTCTTTGTGAACTGCCCGAAGTTCAAAGCGCATCCGTGGACGACGGTCACGTTCTCGATGAAGAACTACATCGGCATTCAAGACGATCGGCATCGACTCATTGACCACGACCATCGACTCAACGAGAAGGTCGCCGACTTGCAGTACATTGTGCAGCCCCAGTTCATTGCTATCGACGCCGTTGTTGCGGGCGAAGGCCGCATGCTCACACCGATTCCATTTCCGTTGAAACTCATCATCATGGGCAACAACCAAGTGGCATTCGACGCGGTGTGCTGCTCTATCATCGGCGTAGACCCAAAAGACGTTGAGCACATTCGCCTGGCAGCCGAACGCGGATTTGGTCCGCTCGATCTCTCGGACATCACCATCACGGGCGACGTCACCTTCGAGGAAGCGAGAAAGCGAGCCCACGGATTTCGAGTAGGCCTTGTTCGCGTGGAGAAGTACTTCGAAGGCACCGCGATCACGGCGTACGCCGGCACGCCTCCGGACGCCGAGCGAACGGATTATTGCTGGGGGGGATGTCCAGGGGCCATTGAAGAAGCGATCGAAATCTTGCGACTCTTCGACAAGGAGTGCGATGCGAAGATGCCTCGTTTGCACGTGGTATTTGGCAACTACAAGGGAGGGATCGACGCAAAGCCTGGCGAAAAGGTGGTGTTCATTGGTGACTGCGCTTCCTTCGAGGGATCCATCGGGGACGAGCTCGTGCAAATTCGATCGGTCTACAAGGATCGATCCACAAAAGATCCTCACCACGCAAAGCACGATGACATCTATGCGAAAATGGTGTCCGTCACGACGAAGCTCGCTGCTGCGCGAAAGAAGAAGCACGTGCGCCTCTTGGGATGCCCCGTGAGCGTGGCGGAGCAGGTGCTTGCCCTCGTGTCGTTAGGCGGGCTTAACAACCCCTATTTCGATGGGCAGAATGTTGTTCGTTTCAACAAAGCGTATCTGGAATGGAGAGCGCTAACGTTGTCGCAACGACTGCGAGGCGTACCGTATCAACGGCATGGACCCACTGAACGCGGTGAAGGCGCGCCGGTCCTCGGAGATCCATGAGTGCATTCTAGACCGACACCTCGCTATGTCATTCTGAGGCGAAGCCGAAGGACCCCCTCTGCGTCCGGGGGGTCCTTCGACTCCGCTTCGCGTCGCTCAGCATGACATAGCGAGGTGTCGGTCTAACGATCGAAGAGCAACCTGGACACAGACGGGTCGCTTGCGTCCGCCAGTTTGTAACCAGCAAACTCAAACATCTTTAGGGAAGCCTGATTTCCATGCTTCACCTGGGCATGGATCTGTTTGATGGCCGGGCACTCCGCAAAGAACTCGCCGTGTGCACAAAGTAGCGCTTGCCTTCCGTACCCACGTCCGCGAAATCTCTCTGAGATAGAGATGCTGACTTCTGCCTGGTCGGTGCTGCTCGTTACGTCGAAGCGTACTTGGCCAACGGACAGGCCCTCCTCCTCAAGTACGTAGAGGAAACGCATCGGACTGGTTATGCAGTTCGCAAACCACATCTGGTGGGCATCCCAAAGAACGGGCGCGGTTGTGAGAGACGCTTCGCGAACGGCTTTCTCGTTTCGAAGTTCAAATAAGAAGCGCGCGTCTTCTTGTTTCGCTCGTCGAGCCCGGAGCATGACGTGAAGGTACGTTATTCGGGCGGTTTTTGGGTGCTTTGTCGAGCGTGTCGCACCATGAACGAGCAAGACTATAGAATGAACGTCCCTTGCGATTCTTCGCGCGAAAGCGGACCCACGTTTTCCTAAGTGCTCTCCTTGCTGTCGGCATCGTCGTAGCGGCGGTTGTTGCTTTCATTAGACCCGGCGGGCGCCGTGAAATTGCAGCCGGCAGTCCTGATGCCGGAGCTTCATCTGGATTCGTTGGTTCCGCGACGTGCGGTTCATGCCATCCGAATGAAGCAAAACAATGGACCACTTCGGACCACGCACAGGCCCTGCTGGAAGCGAAACCTTCGATCATCCAAGCGAACCTTAATAACGTTTCGGTACCGCAGCTGGGAGACGGCGCCAGGTTTCTAGAAAGGGATGGATCGTTTTGGTTCGATCCGGGAGGGGCAGATGCCCAAGCGCTTCCGATCGCGTATGCGATTGGTGTACGCCCCCTGCAACAATTCGTCGTTCAGATGCCAAAGGGTCATCTTCAAACGCTGACCATTGCGTGGAACGCTGAAAAGGCAGCGTGGTACTCACTTTATCCCGGTGTGTTGAAGAAAACCGACGCACTTCACTTTTCGCAGCCGAGCCAAAATTTCAGCTCGATGTGTGGCGACTGTCACACGACGGGGTTCGAGAAAAACTACGATGCAAAAGAACACGCCTATCGAACCCGATGGAACGAGATGTCCGTCGGCTGCGAAGCCTGCCACGGAAAGGGTCAGGCACACGTCGAGTGGGCAAAAGGCGGGCGCGCGGGCGGAGCAGGCGGAGATGGTGCAAAAGGTCTGCGTGGAAAAGATCTTAATGCGGAGGGTTTGCTCAACGTCTGTGCATCGTGCCACTCGCAACGCCGTCCGCTCACGCCCACATACGATCACGACGGCGCCTTTTTAGATCACTATCAACCGCTGTTGCTCGAGGACGGACAGTACTTCGCCGACGGCCAAATTCTTGGTGAGGTGTACGAATACGGATCGTTCCTTCAGTCGGAAATGTTTGCGCGTGGGGTCAAATGCACAGACTGCCATAACGCGCATTCAACGAAGCTCGCCGCGGAGGGCAACGCCTTGTGTGTTCGCTGCCATACTGAAAATCCCCCAGCGCGGTTTCCCACTCTTCATCGGAAGAAGTACGATGCGCGAGAGCATCATCAGCATGGCAGCGAATCAAAAGGCGCGTTGTGCGTGAACTGCCACATGACCGAACGCACGTATATGGGCATCGACGTGCGGCGCGATCACAGCTTCCGCATCCCAAGACCTGAAGCGACTGTCGCATTTGGCGCCCCAAATGCTTGCAATCATTGCCATTCAGATCGCAATGCCGCCTGGGCGGCTCGAGAAGTGAAGCTTCGATGGGGAGCCCATGCGGACCGCTATGACTTTGGGGTCATTTTCGATAAGGCGCGCCGCCTCGACCGCGCCGTGGTGCCGGAGCTCAGTAGATTGGTTGCAGATCGCGAACAATCCGTCATGGTGCGCGCAACTTCTGTGCGGCTTTTCGGACGACTTGCATCCGAAGATGCCTTTTCGACCTTTGAAGTGGCGGCCGCAGATCCACATCCCCTTGTGCGTTTTGCGGTCATTGGCGCTCTTCCGGCATCGCGATCGAGTGCACGGGATGTGGTTTCACGGAAGGCAAAAATTCTAGGTGATCTTCTGGGAGATACAGTGCGCCTGGTTCGTGCGGAAGCGGGAAGGGCTGCGGCAGATGTGCCGGATGCACTGTGGAGCCCTCGCGCGCGATCAGCGCTGGCCCGAGCACGCGCAGAATTTCTCGAGCGGGAGCGAGCGAACGCGGAACGACCTGATGCACACGTAACGTTGGCAATCGACGCCGAGCTCGGAGGAAATGTCACGCGCGCAAAGGAAGAGTACGAACACGCGCTTACCATCTCGCCGACATTTGTCCCGGCTCATCTCAACCTCGCGACGATGCTCGCGCAGCAAGAGAAGCGAGACGATGCCGAAGCGCACCTGCAATCGGCCATTTTATCTGAGCCAGAAAATGGCCCCCCGCATTACGCGCTTGCGCTGTTACGAATTGAACAAAAGCGAACAACCGAGGCTGTGGGTGAACTTCGTACGGCAGTCCGTCTTACGCCCGGTGAATCAAGGATTTGGTACACGCTCGGCGTTGTGCTTGACCAGCAAGACGACAAAGACGCGGCGTCTGCTCTTTTGCGCGCAAACGAATTAGCGCCCACGGATACAGATGTGCTCTACGCGCTCGCGCAC
>JAHFDX010000117.1:0-4220 GCA_023248785.1 Myxococcales bacterium | reverse complement strand
GTGACGACGCGAAGAAGTGGTTGAATCGTCTGCGCGAGGTGAGCCCAAGCGACAGGCGAATTCAACCGTTGGCGCGCAAGATGGAACGCGAGTGAATTACTGGCAGCGCTTGGTGGGGAACGTCGTGTCGATTGCCCTAAGCGCGGTGATGAGCGTCTGCGCTTGCGTCTTATAGGTCTGCGAAGCGCACCACTTGTTGCTTTGCTCAAACGGATCGTTCAGCAGATCGTAGAGCTTGTACGAACCGTTGGTGTAGATGAGTTTGTACTGCGACGAACGGATGGCACCTTGAATATTTGTCTTCGTCAGTGTGGCCACGTTTGCGGTCGTTAGGTTTGCGGGATCGGCAAGAGAGTTTTGCAACGCGGTCACCTGCGACGCAGTGTATTTGAACGCATCGGTGTACGAGTACGTACGGGCCGCAGTCGCACTGGTGGATTGCAAGTAGGTAACGAGGCTGACGGCATCGGTGCTGGAAACGCTGACGCCCATGATTTGCGCAAGTGTCGAAAAAATATCGACCGTACTGGTGATCGACGAGACGGTTCGGCCAACGCTCGTGATTGTTCCGGTGCCCGAGCCAGAGCGTCCTGCCAGCGCTGCGCCGTCTGCGACAATAAGCGGAACGTGCACGCCACCCTGGTACACAGCCCCCTTGGCGCGCGAACTATCATACACTTGCGTGACTCCACCCTCGGTTCCGTTATCGCCAACAAACACAATGGTGGTATTTGCGAGAGTTGCACTGTCGATGCTCGCGAGAAGAGAGGCGATGTGATAGTCGGCGCACTCAATCGTCTTGTGGAAAAGCGCGGTATTGTCTGAGCCTGAGATCTTGCCGGAGAGGCAAAACGACGGCGGAGCTTCATACGGTGTGTGTGCGGCGTTCATGGCAACTGTTGCCCACCATGAGCCGGTTTGACGACTGATCCAAGCGATGGCATCATTCGTAATTGTTGTGGTGACATATTCGGTTTCGTGCGTATCGGTGCGCACTCCGTATTCGTCCACCGTCACCTTGTCCCAACCGTAGTAGCTCGTGACTTGCCCTGCGGTCACACCGGCAAAGTAATCCCACCCGCGATCGGTTGGGAGAGTTCCAGTCATCTCCCCGAGATGCCACTTGCCGAAGAGTCCTTTTGAATACGTTGAGTGCTGCGCGGTGAGCTGTTCTGCGAGCGTCGTTACGTCACTTGGAAGCGTCCAAATCATGGTTGAGCCCCCAAGTGGAGCGCCAATGCCATGGTGAATTCCGTAGCGGCCCGTGTAGATACCAGCACGCGTCGGCGAGCAAACTGGATTCGACCAAACTTGGGTGAACCGTACACCGGCAGACGCAAGCGTATCGATCGTGGGCGTTCCAATCGATCCATCGGGGTTGCCGTCGTGGTCGGCGTCCTCAAGGCCATCCGGGTAGCCGTTTGCGTTGGTGTCCTTGATACTTGCGCTGCCATTCGAACTCTTTGTCGCACTGTAGAGGTCGCGCGCATAAGAGCGAATTTCTTCGGCTCCGACATCGTCAAGTATGATCAAAAGCACATTGCGCGCAGCGAACGCGGGTTGTGCGACGGAAACGCCACTAAGGACGAGACCTGCTGCGAGGACCCCTCGATATATTTTTTTCACGGCGATACCTTTCGCGCGCCGCCCCCTGCGCACGGTGAAGCACGGAAGCATGGGGTCGTCAAGGAAGCGAGACGGTTCGGTAGCATCGTCTAGCTCAAGCGTGCCTACGTGCCTTTGCGGTGTTCTTGCCTCGATCAGCCGGAGGGTGTTCATTCGTGCGTAATGAACATCAGTACCGTTGCGAACATGGCATCGGCCATCGCGGTTCTGGTTGCGGTCATCTTCGGCGTTCTGCAAATCCGACAGATGCGCAAAACGCGTGCGCTCTTCGCCCTGACGGAGTTAGTTCGCGCGATGCAGACGCCCGAGTTCACGCGTAGCGTCCGTCTCGTTCTGACGCTCCCCGAGGGAGCCGCTCCCGAGCTCGTGGGAGGCGACGCAACCATCGTTCCGGCTGTGCTTACGGTGAGTCATGTATACGAGAGCCTCGGCGTTCTTGTCTTTCATCGCATCGTACACATCCACCTGGTTGACGATCTAATGGGCGGATACGTACGCGAGTCTTGGCGGAGGTTAAAACCATACGTGGAGTCGCGTCGGAGAGAGCTCGGTGTGTACTACGGCGAGTGGATGCAGTGGCTCGCCGAACGCCTTCAAGAACATCCAAGCGATGGCAAACAGGAGGGTGCGCACATCGCGCATAGACGTTGGCAGCCGTAGTGCTTGCGCAAAGAACCGTGGTCGCCATGTAGGACACATGTCTCCACGAAGGCGACCTCGCCGCGTAGTTCTTTAGCAAGTGTGATTGATGGAGTTACGATTGCACTCCCTGCGCCGAGTCGTCGTAATAAACTCGTCGTAACGATCGTCTAACGCGGCGTGTGGAACAAAGGGAAGGGTCCAGCGAAATGACGTTGAGGAACAAGTGGCAACTTGGAACGTTGGTAACAGCCTGTCTGATCGTTGCGATCGACTGCCCGCGCGCGGAAGCTGGAACAGAGCTTACGACCGTGATGTCCGGCAACGCTGCGACTCAAGTGATTGCGCCCAAGGGTTGGGTCGCGAAGGTGGGCCTTAGCAGCAGCGCATATCAGAGCCTCTTCGATGACCTCACGAAGAAGGGTTTTCGCGTGACAAGCATCTCTGGGTACATGAACGGCAACGAGGTCGAGTACGCCGCCGTATTCAAGATGGCGCCGTACGTGCGTCAGTATGCGCGGCATGGTCTTTCACCGTCCGAGTATCAGAAGGAGTTCACGGAGCGCGGCAAGGAAGGCTTCCGCCTCACCTACGTGTCCGGATACGAGGTGGGTGGTGAGGCGCGCTATGCAGCCATTTGGGAGAGAAACTTCAATCCTCCCCCGTCCGCTCTCCATGGCTACACGTTGGCCGATTATGAGAAGGCGATCGCACTTAACAGGCGTCGGGGTTACGTACCATCCCATGTAAGCGCGTATACCGTTCAAGGCACACCGCTCTTCGCAGCGATCTTTCAACGCGATGGATCAGATAGAATTGAGCGTCATGATTTGTCGTCGTCGGCTTATTCGAACTTCTACGACCAAGTAGCAAAACAGGGATACAGGATCCGCACCTCAACCGGGTACCGGGTTGGTTCTGAAGATCGCTTTGCAGCCATTTGGGAGAGAACTCCGCTTCCGCGAGGAACGATGCCTTCGCAGGCGCCCGTAGCTATCCGCCACGCCATACCGGGACGCTTCGCGCAGAATGTGTCCGACAACTACGCGAACCAAGGATACGAGCCACTATTTCTAACCGCATACGTCTCAGTCGATGGTCCGAAAGTCGATGGCAGTTGGCGAAATGACACCTTCACCAACGCCGATCTCGGGCTCATCGCGGGTAAGGCTTACAACTACTTGGCCACGACGGGTTATCCTGGTCTTTCGATTGCTCTTGCAAAAGATGGAAAGCTTGTGTTTGCGGCTGGCTTCGGGAAAGCCGACAAGTCAACCGGCGAAGAAGTCGGACCAAATAGTCGCTTCCGAATTGCGAGCGTATCGAAACCGATCACGGCGATTGCAGTCATGCGCTTGGCGGAATCAGTGCCGGGGCTCCTGGACAAGATCGTTTTCGGCAAAACCGGGATCCTCGGACCGAAGTACGACCACCCAAAGGCTCCTAACTTGAACAAGATTACGGTTCGACAGTTGCTCCAACACGTTGCGGGATTCTCACCCATCCCAAGCAAAGATGGCCCCATCGATCCGATGTTCGCTTACCTGGACTACTCGCATGAGAAACTCATTGCGTGGGCGATTTCCATGGGTATTCAGGCGCGTGCGCCGGGCATGCGGTACGACTATTCAAATTTTGGTTATTGTATTTTAGGACGCGTCATCGAGCAGCTGACCGGCAAGTCGTATGACGCGTACGTGAAGGAGGCTGTGCTCAAGCCGTCTTTTGCCTTCGGAATGGAACTTGCCGCGAACACGGAGAAAGAGCGTAAAGCAAACGAAGTTCTCTACTACGGAGACTGGGCGTACAACCTCAACGTCACGCGCTTCGATGCACACGGTGGATGGATTGCAACGGCGTCCGATCTTCTTCGCGTGATGGTGCGTGCCGACAACTTGCCAACCAAGCCCGATATGATCAACGCGGCGTCGTATGCAACGATGACGAAGCCGGCA
>JAHFDX010000116.1 GCA_023248785.1 Myxococcales bacterium | reverse complement strand
TCCACGGTGGCGGGGGCAACGCCGCGCTACTTTCCCCGGCCGCGTTGATTGCACACCGGAGTGGATACGAATGCATCGTTCCCGACCTGCCAGGGTATGGCCTTACGAAGGCCCCAAACCCTTGGGTGTACGATGCGTGGGTTCGTGCCGTCGTGGATCTCGTGCATCGGGAGCGAACGCGCGACCAGCGCCCGATCGTCTTGATGGGCGCAAGTCTGGGCGGGATGCTTGCGTACCACGCCGCCGCTGTGCTTGCGTCAGAAGGCGAACCTGTCGCCGGCATACTCGTCACGACGCTCTGTGATCCAGAGTTACCGATCGTTCGCGAACAGTTCGCGCGTACGCGGTGGCTGGGTCGCCTTGGCGTACCCGTCCTTCTTTGGTTCGCGCGGATTTTTCCGACGATTCGCATTCCGCTTAAGTGGATCGCCAACATGAACGCGATTGCAAACGATCCAACCATGGCTCAAGCCATCATGAGCGACGAACGGGGCGCTGGAACCCGAACGGCCCTCGAGTTTGTGGCGAGTCTATTCACATACCGGCCCGCCCTTGCTCCTGAACAGTACGTCGGAAGCGAACTGGTTCTTGCGCATCCTGCCGACGATCGGTGGACAACCGTCGAAGCGAGCCGCCCGTTCTTTGACCGCCTCGCGTGTCCGAAGAAACTGGTGATGCTTGAGAACTGCGGGCACCTTCCGATCGAACAACCTGGACGCAACCAACTCGAAACAGAAGTGTCTGCTTTGCGGAAACGCGTGCTTACGCGACATGATCAAATCGAGGAATGTTCGCTGATCGCATGAAGTCCTTGCCCGTGTTCGTCACCCCACTCGATCACAATTCGCCCGGTTGAGCTGAATCAAGCTGACCAGGCTGCTTCGTCGGATCACTCAGGCCCAGCCTCGCAAAACATCGCTTTAAAACGCGCCTTCGCAGGTGGTAGTTCAGAAGCGGTTCATCGTCCCACGGCACATCGCAGTACCCCTCGAGCTCTCTTTGCAAGGTTTCAAAGGCAGCATCGGTACCTTCCGTCGCGGCGCGATAAAAATCTTCCGGGAACATCGGCAAAATCAGCACGTTCTCATTGGCCACGGCCGGCTCTTGGATGACGCGATTCCCCTCCAACATCGACCGAATGGCGACCGAAAAATCAACCCCGGCAAGCGGCCCCATGTGGAGGGTAGGCACCGGGCGGGCATTGAACTCGAGAACCACGAGCTTGTCCGTCGACTCATCACGAACCCAGTCGACAGCTCCAAGACCATGAAAACCTGTGAGCGCTCCAACGTGCGCAACGACGGATTCGGCCTCGGGGTGACTCATAAATTGGCGCGCGGACGACGGACCGAATGGGCCCGGCCACGTCCTCACTTTGTAAGACGACATCGAGCACACCGGCACGCCATGATCGAACAGCGCGATCGTGTTTCCCAACCGACCCTGAATGAATTTCTGGACGACGAGCGGCGTACGAACCTCACGGAATGCATCAGCGAGTTCGCCCGAGTTGTGTGCCGCGCGCACGCCCAATCCCGAATACGATTCGGACGCCTTGAGAACAATCGGAAAACCGAGCGCTTCCGCCGCGCGCTCGCATTCCTCGAAGGTCGAACATATGTGCGACGGAGGAACGTGAAGGCCGGACGCGAGTGCTGCACCCACGAACCCGACCTTTGATGAAATCATGGACACGGCGGAGCTCGCGGGATCGACCGGAAACCAATCGGCAAGCCAAGGCTCGTTCGCTCGTCGAACGAGAGCTGCCAAAAGCGGATCATCGGCCACGATGATCCATTGATAGGATGTGCGATGCACTTCGAGGTATGCCCTCAGCGCATCGACGTACTCGTCGAGGGTCTGGGGCGCCTCTACAATGCGATCAATAAACCGCGTTTGCGCGAGGCCCCAGGTCGCTGAACAAAATACGTCGACCTCGCAGCCTGCGTTCTGGAGCACACGAGGCAGGCGGGCTGGCGAATCCCAGTTTTCACCGCAAGCCACAAGGACGCGTAGTGGATTGGTCATCGCTGGTCCCAAAACCGCTCCCTTCAACGCAGCACGTCATAGCCGAAGGCTTGGCAACGCGCACCCCCTGCAGGGCACTAAAGTTGTGGACCTCAGCCGTTCACCCAACACCGCGATATAGTGGGCGTATGGGTCAACCTTGGAACTACAAGGACTTCGTGCGCGATGCGCTGACACGCGTACCCGAAGTGAGTTGCGAAGAACTTGGAGCGATCCTTGAGCGCCGCGACCGCGTGCTTTTACTCGATGTGCGCGAGTCAGACGAAACGACAGACGGCGTGCTTTCGGGCGCTGTTCTGCTTCCACGCGGCCTTCTCGAAAAACACGTGCACGAACACGTTCCGGACCGCAATGCGGCTGTCTACATCTACTGCTCAACGGGCAACCGATCGGCTCTTGCCGCCGACGTGCTTCAGAAGATGGGCTTCACCAACGTCAGTAATCTTGCGGGTGGTATTGAGCGGTGGCGACATCTGGGGCTTCCCATCGATGGTGGAGCGCCCGTTTGCCTCTTGTCCGGAGCCAAGCTCAATTGGCGTGATGTGCGCCATGAGTTTGCGATCGTAAACCGCCGCGTGCCTGTACTCGGAAGTGGTGAGCGGACTCTCGTCTACCTCGATCACGCTGCGAGCACACACGCACCTTCGTCCGTGCTGAAGGAATACGCCGCATTTCTCGAGCACGAATATGCGAACGTCCATCGCGGTACGCACCTGCTCTCGCGGAAAGCGACTGAACGTTTCGAAGAGGCGTATTACATCGTCGCTGACTTCATTGGTGCGGAACTCAAGCACGGGTGCATCTGCTTCACAGCCAACACAACCACCGCCATCGACCTAGCAAGTCACGCGATGGCGTCGCGTCCAGGCAAGGTGATCACGACCGAGCTTGAACATCACTCGAATGAGCTTCCACACCGAAGGCGAGGTTCGGTGCTCCGAGCACGTGTGAACGAGCGCGGCGAGCTCGACATGGATCACCTGAATGATCTCCTTCGTAAGAACGACGTAAAACTTGTCGCGGTCACGGCCGGAGCCAACATCACCGGTTGGATGCCTGACCTTCGTGCCGTCGCGCGCCTCGCTCACGAAAACGGCGCGCTCATCCTCGCCGATGCTGCCCAAGCGCTCGCGCATCATCCGCTTCGGGTGAAGGACGCAGACGATCCAGAGCACATCGACTTTCTTGCGGCAGCGGGTCACAAGGCGTACGCGCCGTTTGGTGCCGGCTTCCTTTATGGACCGCGCGCGCTCTTAACCGAAGCGCCGCCATATCTTCCCGGAGGCGGCACCGCTAGCCAAGTGACGGCCCACCAAGCGGAATATCTCGATGCACCCGATCGACACCACGGCGGTACGCCGAACATCGCGGGTGTGGTGGGCCTCTCGCGAGCGCTTCTATTCCTTCAATCCATCGGGCTCGATGCTGTGCGCACACACGAACTCGCACTGCTACGTCGTACCCTCTCAGCTCTTAATGACATGGGTGGCATTACAATTTATGGCCCCTCGGATCCTGAGCGTCGCATCGGCGTTGTTGCGTTCAATGTCGACGGCGTCTCCGATCTGATGACCGGAGCCGTGCTTTCCGATGAGGGCGGGATCGCTGTCCGAAACGGCCGTTTTTGCGCGCACATCTACGCCGACCGTTTGCTTTCATCCGCACATGCGGGGCAAAAAGAGCGACCCGCGGGCATCGTGCGTGCGAGCTTTGGTCTTTACAATGACGATGACGACGTCGATCGGTTGCTCACGTACGTCCAGCGGGTGCGTGACCATCGCTGGGTCGGGCACTACCGCGTTAAGGGCGATGCCGTCAGTGCGGAGTTCGCGGGTCGATGTGCCGATCGCTGGATGGAGGCCACACAAGAGGCAGACACTACCGTGCTCGATCCTGGAACGGCCCAATTGGGGTTCGAGTTTGAAGTCTTCCAGGACGACGGCCCATGTCACACATTCCTTGTGGTCGACTCACGCACGGGCGATGCGCTGATTGTGGACCCTGTACGGGAGCATGTGGACACGTACCTCGATCGACTGAACGCCAAGGGGTGGCATTTGCGGTACACGGCAGAGACCCACACGCACGCTGATCATCTTTCGGGTTCTGCCCGCCTCAAAGATCTAACTGGCGCAAAAATGTTGATGCACGGGCAGGCACCCGCACCATGCGTCGACCGAGGTCTCCTCGACAACGATGTCATCGAATTAGGAGATCTGCGCATCGACGTGATCGCCACACCTGGCCACACGCGCGATTCCATTTGCCTGCTCCTTCCTGATCGCATTCTGACGGGCGACACACTGTTGATTGGCGGCTGTGGGCGAACAGATCTTCAGCAGGGAGATTCTGCGCTCATGTACCAAAGCCTGCGGCGCCTGATGGAACTGCCCGACGAGACTCTCGTGTTTCCGTCGCACGATTATCGGGGCATGCGCGCGAGCACGGTAGGACGCGAGCGAAAAAACAATGTGCGAGTGCGCATCGACACCCTCGAGGCTTTCCGCGACGCGATGAAAAATCTCGGGCTCACCCTTCCCGCGCGCATTGATGAGGTCCTGCCCGCAAACGAACAGTGCCTGTAACGTGCTCGTCACCGAGATTCTCGCCGGAGCATTCCTTGGATTTCTGATTGCTGCACTTGGCGGCGGTGGCGGCCTCTTGGCGGTCCCGATTTTGGTTTTTGGATTTCGCGAGCCCGTGGCGAAGGCTACTGGTACATCGCTCGCGATCGTTCTTGCGGCGTCGCTTGCGGCCGTTCCGGGCCACTGGCGGAGGCGAACCATTCACGTGAACGCTGCGCTGCGGTTTGGCGGGGCCTCGATGCTGGGTGCTTTCGCTGGCGCGCGCTTGCATCAATTTGTATCTGAGCCTGTTGCACTTACCGCGTATGCGGTCCTTCTCTTTGCCGTGTCACTTCGCATGTTCGCACGTGGTGCGAAGGCAACGAACGAGGCCCGAAATTTTTGGCGGACGCTGCTCGTCCTTGGTCTTGGCGTCGGGCTGCTTGCAGGTTTCCTCGGCGTGGGCGGCGGCGTCCTGATCGTTCCGGCCCTTCTGTATGGCACCGGCGTGACACTGTCCGAGGCCATAGGCACATCGGTCGCGATCATTGCCATGACTTCATTGAGCGGGACGATCTCGCACATGCTTCAAGGGAACGTGACTGTCCGAATTGCACTCGGAATGGGCGCCGGAGCAATGCTGGGAGCCGTTCTGGGGACTCCCTTGTCAGGACGTCTTCCCGAGAAGCCGGTACGGATTTCGTTTGCAACGCTCGTCTTCCTTGCGGCGGCGTATACGCTGTGGCGCGCACACGCGGTGCCCCAATTTCCCCCCTGATTTCCCCTGGTTGACGCCCTTTTTGACGCATGTATAGTGCCCGGCTCGCGCCCAACCACGCTCTTTGCCCTCTCGAGGAGCGCCGGCACGAAGCAACCCAAAACGGAGAGTGGACATGGCCCTGATCACCGAGCAAACGCAGCAAATCGTCACGAAATTCCGCCAGCACGAAAAGGACACGGGCTCGCCCGAAGTTCAAATCGCGCTTCTGACGGAGCGAATCACCTACCTCACCGAACACTTCAAGACCCACGCAAAGGATCACCACTCAAGGCGTGGGCTCCTCCGCATGGTGTCCAAACGCCGCCGATTGCTCGATTACTTGAAGCGTGTGAGTCTCGATCGCTACCGCACCGTCGTAGGTAGCCTCGGCCTGCGCAAGTAACGCGCCTCCGCAAGTAGCGCAACAGCGGACGCATTGAAGCGAGCTCCGATGTTTCGGATGCTCGCTTGCTGTTTTTATGGCGTCGCTGTCATGCGACCCACCGTGATATCCTTGCGCGCGAGGTGAATGTATGAAGCTTGCTCGATACGGAATCCCCTTGGCCGTTGCGATAGTCGCGCTGTGGGCCGGAACCGGTTGCAAACGAAAGCATGTCGATGTCGACAAGACGCTCGATTGCGCCAAAAACCAACCTTACAAAACCGAAGCCCTGTGCAAGACATGCTGCGCCGGAGAGTACAAGCTGAGCGATACCGTCTGCCTCTGTTACAAATAAAGCGGCACCACCCAACAACAACTGAGGTGGTGCGCTGAACGCCCATCTCGTGTACGGTGCCTACGTTTTGAGTATCTCGGCTTCTGCTTGTTAGGGGCCTTTTGCTCTTCGCTCTCTCTGCACAAACCCCTCGGATTTGCGCGTAGAAATCGAGGACCAAAGGCCAACATGCAGCGCTGGGCGTATGGCTGCGCGACAGCGGCACCGCGAGGACTGTTATGGCATTTGTAAGAGAATCGGTTACAATTAACAGCAAAGCGCTCACCCTTGAGACGGGGCGGCTTGCCAAGCAGGCACACGGCTCAATCCTCATCACCTACGGGGAGAGCGTGGTTCTGGTCACTGCGGTTTGCGGCGACGAGCGACCCGGCATCGATTTCTTTCCGCTGACCTGCGATTACATCGAGAAGACGTTTGCGGCCGGAAAAATCCCCGGTGGTTTCTTCAAGCGTGAAGGCCGCCAGCGCGACGAAGAGATCCTGACGAGCCGCCTCATCGACCGCCCCTGCCGCCCGCTATTTCCGGACGGCTTTCGTAACGACACCCAGGTTATCGCAACCGTTTTGAGCTCAGACAAGGTGAACCCAACGGACGTGCTCGCCATGACCGCAGCGAGTGCGGCACTTCACTTGTCCGACATTCCGTGGAGCGGCCCCATCGTGGGCATCCGCGTGGCTCGCGTCGAAGGCGAGTTCGTTGCGTTCCCGACGTTCGAACAACACGCGCTTTCCGACATCGACCTGGTGGTGGCCGCCTCGAAGGACGCGATTGTCATGGTCGAAGGCGGCGCCGCCGAAGCGCTCGAAGCCGATGTGATCGACGCGTTGATGTTCGCGCACGCGCAGGCGCAACCCGTCCTTGAACTCATCGAGAAGATGCGAGGCGCGGTTGGAAAGCCGAAGCGCACGTTCGAGGCGAAGAAGCTCCCGCCGGAGGTGGCGAAGCGCGTCAGCGAGATGTGCGATGGGAAGCTCTTGGAATCGTCGCTCATCAAGGAAAAGAAGCGCCGATACGATGGGTACAAGGCCGCGAAAGATGAGCTCGCCCAGGCGCTTACAAAGGAGCTCGGACTTGAGCGCTTCGCGTTGGTCGAGAAGCTCGTCAAAGAAGAGTTCGAAGAGCGCAAGTACCACGTGGTGCGTGACTATGTGCTCGGGCAGAACCGCCGCATCGACGGGCGCGACATGAAGACGATCCGTCCGATCATGACGGAAGTAGGTCTCTTGCCCCGCGTTCACGGCTCGGCGTTGTTTCAACGCGGCGAAACGCAAGCGATTGTCACCACCACGCTCGGCACGTCGAGCGACGAGCAGAAGATCGATGCGCTGACCGGCGAAAAATACAAGCGCTTCATGCTCCACTACAATTTTCCGCCCTTTTCGACGGGTGAAACGAAGCCCATGCGCGGCCCTGGCCGTCGCGAAATCGGCCATGGAGCACTCGCGGAACGAGCGCTTGCACGCATGCTGCCGGAGCAGGAAAAGTTCCCATACACAGTTCGCGTCGTTTCAGAAACGCTCGAATCGAACGGTTCGTCGTCGATGGCCGCCGTCTGTGGCGGTACGCAATCGCTAATGGATGCGGGCGTTCCCATTAAGGCACCTGTGGCCGGCATCGCGATGGGCCTCATTTCCGACGGGCAGCGCACGGCCATCCTGAGCGACATCCTCGGCGATGAAGATCACTTGGGCGACATGGACTTCAAGATCTGCGGCACGTCGCGCGGCGTGACAGCCATTCAGATGGACATCAAGATCGCAGGTCTATCGCGCGACATTCTCGCGCGCGCGCTCGAACAAGCCCGTGAAGGTCGCCTCTTCATTCTCGACAAGATGCTCTCGACGCTCGCGGCTGCGCGACCCGACATTTCGAAGTGGGCGCCGCGGATTACGAGCATCAAGGTCAAGCCTGACCAAGTGCGCATCGTCATCGGCCCCGGCGGCAAGACGATTAAGGGAATCATCGATCAGACCGGTGTTGCTATTGACATCGAAGACGACGGCACGATCAACGTCGCATCGGCGGACTCTGAAGCAGTGAAAAAGGCACTTGAGATCATCAAGGGCTTGACGCAAGAACCGGAAGTGGGCGCGGTGTACAAGGGAACCGTCTCGCGCGTCACCGACTTCGGCGCGTTCGTCGAGGTGCTGCCAGGCACCGACGGACTTCTGCACATTTCCGAGATGGCGCACACGCGCGTCGAGCGAGTCGAAGATGTGCTGAAAGAGGGCGACTCCGTCGAAGTGAAGGTGCTCTCGATCGATCGCGAAGGGAAGATTCGTCTTTCACGACGCGAGCTTCTGCCGTTGCCCGAAGGCGAAGAGGGCGAACGCGCGAAGGAACGAATGCTCGCATCGCGCGAACAAGGTAGTGGGCCTCCGCGCCGAGGCGGTCCCGATTCGCGCGGACCGCGCCGCGATGGTCCACCGCGCGGTCCGCGACGGTAAGACGGTCATACGCAGAGCCTTCATTGACAAAGCCCAAGCCCGCGGCATACTCCGCGTGGTTGGGCTCCTTTTTGTCTTGGAGGCTTAGAAATGAAGTGGTTTGTGATTTGCGCCATGGGCGTTGCGAGCGGAACTTTCGCGCTTTCCGCATGCTCAAAGACTCAAGAATCCGAGTGCCTCGCGGCCTGGTGCGGCAACGCAACCGAACCGGCTTCGACGGAGGGAAACGGATGGGAGCCTGGCTCGGCACCCTTCGATGCCGCGGTACCAATCGGTGATGCGAACAGTCTCGACGCCGGGGACGCAGCGGCAGCGAAGGATGCCAAAGACGTACATGCGGACTCGAGCCCGACGTGTGCGGCTCTTTCGGGCGAGTCGTTTAGCTCCACAGAGTGCAAGCAGTGTGCGAGCGCA
>JAHFDX010000115.1 GCA_023248785.1 Myxococcales bacterium | reverse complement strand
CTCGCGAGTGACGCTGCCGCTCGTTTTTTCGCAGGAAGGCTGAGCTTTCGGGTCTACCTTCGCCCCTTAAACCCCATCATTCGCTGCACTTCCGCTTCGCCCTGCTCAGCGACCTCTGCATTTTCGCGTGCTCTGTCTGCGCAATCCTCACACATCTTTCTGGCCTTGCCGTCCACCTTCACGCTGACAAGTTTGTCGACTTCATTGTCGCAATCTCGGCACGTTGGCATCACGCTTTCTCCTTTGTTCCCGACGCGTTCACGCCTTGAGAGTCCATGATACCCTTATTCGCAAGAGCCAAGCCGGAGCGTTTGACGATGGGAATCTTCGACCGAATGGGCAAAGTTATCTCGAGCAACATGAACTCATTGCTCGATCGCGCAGAAGACGACAAGAAGCTTGTTGAGCTCAACCTTGAAGAGATGGATCAGCAGCTCAAGGTGGCTCAGGAGGAAGTGATCGCGGCCATAGCGAACGAAAAACAGCTGCGAAAGAAAGGCGATGAGTTGCGTGCTGCGCAAGAGAAGTGGGAAAAGCGTGCCGAGCTCGCACTGAAAACAGACGACGAAGCGCTTGCTCGCGAAGCGCTCAAACAAAAGAAGCGCACGACGGAGGAGCTCGCCCAGACCGACCGTGCTCGCCTTGAGCAGCGCGACGTGGCGCTCAAAATGAAAGAGGAGCTCGAGAGGATGCGCACAAAGTTCGACGAGCTAAAAATGCGCAAGAACACCGTTGTGGCCAGAGCGCAGCAAGCGCGAGGCGCGAGCACTGAACTTGGTACGCGCGGGAAGCCGAGCGCGTTCGAGAATTTCCGCAAGCTCGAGGAAACGATCGAAGGGCGTGAGGCCGAAGGCAGCGCGATGGCTGAAGTCGAGGCCGCACTCAAAGACGGACCGAGTGACCGCGACCTCGAAGCAAAGTTTCGCGAACTCGAGGCGGGGACAGGTTCAAAAGCGGGCTCTAGCGACATCGATGAGGAATTAGCGGCGCTCAAGAAGCGCATTCGCGTGTGAGAACCGTTGCCACTCGTTCTCTCCGTTCGTGTCCTTCATCCCGAGCGCGTTGCGCCACACGTGTATCTTGACCACGCGCACCGCGTGGCGCATTCGGCCCCGTCGATGGGAGCAAGCCTTATTGGGTGGAGCTCGTCTCAGGTTTCCTTGGTCTGGGATGAAGAGGCTCTCGATGACGCACTCCTTTTCGCGATGGAAGTGAAGAAGCGCGTTCGCGGCCTCATCGATCTTGTGTTCGGACTTGCAGCGGGAGACCTGGAAACTCTGACGTCGAGCGGAAATATTTTGCTTGGATACGGTCCGGCGCTTCAAATGGCGGAGGTTCTTGCTGACCTGGCCGAAGCGGGCCAATTCCTTGTGCACGATGGCGTAGAGGCCGTGCAACGCGGCGATCTTCGCATGTACGGCGAACCTGTGTTGTTTACCTACGGGGATGAAACGTGTTGCGCGTTGTTTCTTGATCTCGACGATCCGTGGATTCGAACGCCGCAAACTCTCGTGCATCCACCTCCGAGTACCGCCGAGTCGGTGCCCCCAAATAGCGAATCGTTGCGCGCGCTCGTGCGGCGTACGATAGGCACCGATTCTATCGACGCGCGGATCATCGAGCGGCTTAGTTGTCGCCGCGAACAGGCCACGGGTTTTGAGGAACGCATTCGTGCTTCGATGTGGCTATCGATAGCGAATGCGGAGTGCGATGAGCGCGAGGCGTCGTTGCTCGACGCGACGGAAGCACTCTGGCTTGCACGTTCCCATGGAGACAGGCAGGGCGAACGCGCAAGCCTTGTCCTTCTTGCGAAGCTATATCGTGCAGCAGGATACGTAGAATTCGCATCGGCGCTGCTCTCACGTGCCTGCTGAGTCGTGTTCCTCCCATACGGCTCGGAGGACTTCAGCGACGGTTTCGTAGAGTATTTCAGGGATCCCCTCGTCGATGGCGAGCTCGTAGAGCGAGCGTGCCAGCGGAACGTCGCGCAAGATGGGAACCCCGTACGCACGCGCCGCGTCGATAATTTGAAGAGCGTTCGCGCCCATGCCCGCTGCCACAAGGACGGGCGCGTCATCATCGCCCTCGCGGTATCGAAGGGCGCATGCAATGTGTGTCGGATTTACAACAACGATGTGCGCGCTCTTTACATTCGCAAGTTGCACCGAAAATAGAACCTCGTGGTGGGCGCGTTCGCGCGCTGCCTTGTGCTCGGGATCGCCTTCGGCTTCGCGATGTTCGCGGCGAACTTCGTCTTTTGACATTCGTAACCGAAACATCCACATTTTATGCACGACGAACGCGTCTAAAAATCCAAGCGCAATTCCAAGCACCGCGGCGTAATAAATGAGCTTCTCTGTAAGTGTACCTGCAACCATTGCGGCAGCGGATGTGCGTCCCACAGTCATGGCGAGGTCGCGAACATGAGCTCGGGCGAGATACACGACGACCGCACCTACAACGACGGCTGCGATGAGAGCGCGTCCGACGGCCACGACGCGCCCAAGGCTTATCAGGTTGGAAACGCGTGGGAGTAGTCGGGTTGAGTCCAATGCAAGTCGTTTTGCCGAAACGATCCCACGCGTTTGGATCAATTGAACGACACTCGAGGCCACGGCGACAATGAGCAGAAGCGGAAGAAGAATCGACAAGATAGATAAGGCCAACATCCTCACATCGAAGTGGGCGTCTCTTGAACGGAGGACATCGATCATCCAGTGCTGTATCGTTTGAACAGCCGCCCTGGTTGCGGATGGCAACGCGATAGCTGCAACACCAAAGCCGACCGCCTGCGACAGCACGTGACTCGCACCGCTGTCTCCGCTTTCGCGCGCCTTCTGAAGGCGCTTTGGGGTGGGTGCTTCAGACTTCGTGCTCACGACGGACAAGTCTGTGAAGCTCAAAGAGAAGTTCGCGCATACCTTCACCCGTTACCGCTGAAACGAGGCGTAACTCGACGCCAAGCTCTGAGAAGCGACTGCGCAACACTGGATAGGCCTCCCGAACATCCGGTAGATCGGCTTTCGTGAGCGCGACGACTTGAGGTCTTCTGGCGAGGTCTGCGTCGAACGTACGAAGTTCGTCGAGCAGTGCGCGGTAGTCAGCAAGAGGTTCGCGGTTCTCTTCATCGCCGAGCGTGATGAGATGCAGGAGAGCGCGTGTTCGCTCTATGTGCTTCAAGAAGCGGATTCCCAGCCCGACGCCCTCGGATGCTCCTGGAATGAGCCCCGGAATGTCGGCAATCACGAACATGGCGTCGTCGTCCAGGCGCACAACGCCCAGCTGTGGAACCAGTGTGGTGAATGGATAGTCGGCGATCTTCGGCCGTGCGCGTGATACGGCGCTAACCAGGGTGCTCTTTCCGACGTTCGGAAAACCCAGGAGGCCTACATCGGCCATGATCTTCAGCTCAAGGCGAAGCTTGCGCTCCTCTCCGGGTTCACCAGGTTCCGCCCTTCGAGGTGCACGCTCTTCTGCGCTTGCAAAATGGATGTTGCCACGGCCCCCGCGTCCGCCCTTGGCAACGATGAACTGTTCGCGCAGGCCGGTGAGATCGAACAAAAGCTCGCCTGTTTCTGCATCGAACACCTGCGTTCCGACCGGAACACGGACGATCCGATCTTCACCGCCTCTGCCGTAGCAGTCTTTGCCTAGCCCATTTTCGCCCTTCTCCGCTTCGAGCGTATGGGCATAGGTGAGATCGAGCAGCGTGGAGAGCCCAGGGTCGGTCTCGAACACAACATCGCCGCCTTTACCACCGTCACCGCCAGATGGTCCGCCGAATGGCACGAACCTCTCTCTGCGAAATGCGACGCATCCGTGACCGCCGGGGCCAGCAATCACTTTCACGTCGCATGAATCAACAAATTTCACGCGCTCGGCATAGTCCTATCTGCGCCGAGCGGAAAGCTGAGTTGTCGAATTCACCGTGGGTCGTACCATGTTCCGAGATGAGTGTTTCACACGGCAAGCTCGTTCGCGCTGACGCATGGAAGCCCATGTTTTACGAGGCGGACGCGCGTTTTTGGCCCATCGTACCGTTTGCGAAGCGCCTTTGTGAGCGGCGAGATTGGCCAGCCCCGGCAGAACTTGCGGGGGTTCTAAAAACGCCGGTGACCTTTGCCGAGCCGCCTTTTGCGGGCAAGTCGGCGGGCGCGTACGACGCCTCCATCGTTGAACGACGTGAGGTGTTGACCCGACCGAGGCACTGGCACGACCTGTTCAACGCGTTCGTGTGGTGTGTTTTTCCAAAGACCAAAGCCGCCCTGCACGAAAGGCAATACGCATGTATCCGCGAGCGCGTTGTAGACGGAATGGCACCCAACGCGCGCACACGTGAGCAAGATGCCTTGGCTCTCTTCGATGAGGGAGGTGTGGTGCGCGTTGATGGAGAAAGTGAGACGTTCGACGTGATATTTGGTCATTCGCTGTACGAAACGATGTTGCACGATCGCCTTCTTGTGCACGGTGCACATGTGCGTGTCGGTGTTGAATCAACCCGGCTAACCGCGGTCACCTGGCAAGCTCTCCTCGACGAGCGACTTTCGTATTATGTATCTTCGAAAGATCGATTTCAGTCGCCTACACAGTTTGACCGAATCGATCTTAATTCGCTCCGGAATCCGTCGTGGATCTCCGGCGCGTCCGCACGCGAACACCACCCTTTGGGGTGAGCGTCACGGCTCTTCGCCGGATCTTTGGCGTCGAGTGATCCACGAGCTCAAGAGATCGCCGTGCCAAAATTGCTGCAACCACCATCTTCATCTCGAAGAGGGCAAAGCCCATTCCGATGCACCGCCTTACGCCTCCGCCGAACGGAAACCACTCTTGGGGTGTGAATTTGTGATCCAAAAAGCGCCCAGGGCGAAAGCGCGCCGGATTATCGTACACCCCAAGCCTTCGATGAACGAGGTAGATCGACGGCGCAACAATGGTGCCTTCCGGTAGATCGTATCCTTCAATTTGCCGGGGCTCTTGAAGCACACGCCCGACCATTGGGATTACGGGCAAGAGGCGCAGCGCTTCACGCACAACGGCGTCGAGCAACGGAAGGTGCTGGATCGTTTCGGGAACTAGCCTTCCGCGGACGAGACTTTGTTCGACTTCGTCCTGCAGCGTTCGTGTGAGCTCTCGATGGGCAAGCAGCCACCGAAACGTCCACGCGAGTGCGGTCGCTGTGGTCTCGTGGCCGGCTACGAGAAGCGTCACCAACTCATCGCGTAGCTCGCGATCGCTCATGGGATTGCCGGCGTCATCGCGCGCGGCGAGGAGTAGCGAAAGGATGTCTGTGTGACCCTCGGTTACGTTTGTGCGGCGCTCCGAAATGATCGAGTACAGGAGCTCGTCGGCGCGTTTTAACTCGGCCTGAAACCGCCCCCACGGGCTCCACCTCCCCGCGTCGATCTGTAGGCGCGGCACGAGCATGAAAGGATTGGTGGCCATCTCGAGGATGCGTTTCAGTTCTTCGGCGATGACCTTGATGCGTGCATCGTTGTCGATTCCAAAAACCGTCCGGATGATCACATCGAGCGTGATCTCTTGAAACGAGGGATGCAGCGCAATGACGTCGTTGTCAGGCCACGATGCGATAGTTCGAAGGGTTGTATCGATCATCGTGTCGCCATACGCAATGAGTCGTTCTCCCCGAAACGGAGGCAAGAGAAGCTTGCGCTGACGCATGTGTTCGGCTCCGTCGAGCATGAGGACGGAAAAGTCGCCGAGGAACGGTTTCAGCACGCTGTTCGCCTTGCCCGCATGCATTGCATCGCCGCCGTCGGCGAACACATCCCGAATGGTGTCGGGATTGGCGAGGACCACGAAGTCAGGCACCTCCGCCATGCGGAGCGTAAAGATGTCACCAAGGCGGTTTTGCGCGCCTTCAAGCACAGGCGCGGGGTTCACCATCCACCTTAGGAGCTGGATCGCAGGGGGCACGGATGTTTGCGGCGGGAGCATCAGAGCACCCCCGCTTCCGCGCGATCGAGAAACCCGTCGAGCCCACGGAGAAGTCCCCGGTTGCCGTCTTGCGAATAGGTTGCGAGCTTGGCTTCGCAGGAGGGGATTGCTTGCACGAAATCGGCTACTTGCGCGGGATCAAGAAGCGATGCTGCGCACTGCCCGTATCCGGCATAGTGCAGGTATCTCGCGTTGATAATCTGCTCGAACTGATCTTCAAGCGCGACGGCCAACATGGGTTTTTTCATGTACACGCACTCTCCCATCAACGTGAAGCCCGCATTCGCAATGACGGCCTTGCACGAGGCGAGGTCTTCAATGAAAGTCAATTCGCTGAAGGGCCGGTAGATGAGATTGCCATCCTTTTCGTCACTTTCAATGTTGCGTTTCATTCCGTAGATGCGGCACGGGAGCTTTGTACGTTTTAACGTGTCCGCGAGCGCCGTATTCCCCTCCTGTGTTTGGTAAACGAGAAGATGCTCCCCGCGCGTGGTTTTGGTGTTCAAGATTTCCGGCCGAAGGATGGGTGGGTACAACGTTGTGTCCGGCTTGCGAACTTCGGGCCTTACGAAGGTCGTCACCATGTAATGAGCACAGTAGGGAAGCTTGCTCTTTACGAATGTTTTGGTGAGCTGAAACGACGATTCGTGCCCGGCAATGATCTCATCCGGATGTCGGCATCGCGCAATGAACTGTTGATTGTCGACGGACAAGACAGGCAAGCCGTGCATCTTGCCGTACAGGTATGTCCACGATTCGAAGTCGCTGACGACGAGGGTGGGCCGAAAGTCGCGGATAAGATCAAAGTATGCAGCGATATTTTTCGGTATGCCGGCGAGCCCTGAGAGCACGTTCGACCAAATCGTGCGGCCGAGACGAACGCGGTTCTCCTCGACGATGAGGTGGAGGCCGTGGATTTGGTTTACGCCATCAAAGCGCTTTGCCAAGTATCCGTGCGCTCGGCCCGAAGCCATGACTTGAACCTGGTGTCCTTGCGAAAGGAGGTGCTCGAGGAGGACGCGTGATCGCATCGCGTGGCCCATTCCCTCGCCGACGACGCCGTAAAGGACATTCATGCAAAGGAGGGTATCAACTCTTGCCGCGCTCTCCGAGCCTTGTGAGACACTTGGCAAGTGGACCTTCGCATTTACAGCGAGCTCCTGCCATACGAAGAATTGTTGCGGCCCAGAACGATTCGGCTCTTGCAGGCGTATCGCCTCACGCTCGTCCTCGCTGTGACGCCGGATGATTCGGGCGATCTGGATCGCGTCCTCTGTCGATACAGCGATTCCGGACTGCGCGTGGTTTTGTGGCCCATGCTGCGCAAAGCCGACGGTCGATGGCTCAACGTACATACGGCGGAGGCATTTTGCTCGTGGGCGCGTCAGGTGTCCGCAAGCATTCTTGCGGACGTGCGTTCCGAGGTAATGCTCGACCTTGAGCCACCGTTTTCGACGCTCTTGCACATCGCACGCCGATGGGCCTCTGTGCGTCGTGAGGTCAAATTACTTCGCGCCCCAGACACAGCGCGAATGCGCGCGGAGGCATGCGTTCATGCGCTGCTCGACGAGTGGCGCGACGAGGGCGTCGTGGTGTCGACTGCGCTCAGCCCGCCGGTGGTAGACAAAGGAGCCGCACCGGCGTGGCGAACGATTCTTGCGCTGTTGCCTGAACCCGAAGACGCCGTTCATCACTCGGTCATGCTGTACACGTCGATCGCAGAAGGGTGGTCGCGCGGCCTTCTCACGCGAGAAGATGTGCGCGCATGGTTGTCTCATGGTGCAGAGCTCGCGCGGGACAGGTACGGCGCTCGCGGCGGCGTTTCCGTCGGAACCGTGGGGACCGGCATTTTCGGTGACGAACCCGTGTATCGCTGCGTTGCGGAACTTGCGGAGGATGTGTCGATCGCTAAATCGATCGGAATTAGATCTATTTCGCTCTTCGATCTAAAAGGGGTGCTTGCACGGCCACCGGCTGAGGCCTGGCTCGAGGCGCTCAATGCGCCCCCTAGTACGCGTGGAGCGCAAACACTGCGCTCGCGGCTGCTTTGGGGCGCCGTGCGTGCTGTCGGTCGAACGCACCCGAAATCTGAGAGTTAGCGTCATGAGTCCGCGACACGCGGCTCCCACGTTACTCGTCACCGGGCGCAAGGTGCGCGCGGAGTGCCTCAGCGAACACCTCGTAAACAATGCTGCGGCGCTCAGCGAAGAGGCACTGGATCGAGGCGCGTTTGGCGTATGCGAAGACGACTCGATAGCCGCCAACTCTGAGCCGGCAGTATTCGGCAAGTGGGCCTTCAAGCGCCTTGATGTCGCCCTTTTCTTGAGCCAGATCCCGCAGGGCGCGGCGGAGCATGCGACGCGGCTCCGGGGGTTGGTGACGGATGAAGTCGGCGACCTGCAACGAGATCTCGACCTTCATTTTTTGCTATCAAGGCGTCCGAGAGGAAAGAACCTGGTTTTACCGGCGCGATGCGCCTCGATCGCGCTCATCGCAGTCGGATTCGCGAGGATCTCCAGGGTCTCGACGATTGCGTCCATACGCTCGCGTGAGATCACATAGGCAACAGTTTCGTCGCGCCGTCGAATGCAAACGGGCTCTCCTGCTTCCGCCTCCTTGATGAGTTGAGGGAGCTGGCTCTGCGCCTGGCTAACCGTATACGTATGTTTCATCTACATTCTACGTATATCGGTGGCGCAGATTTCGTCAAGGGAATCACCTGCGTGAGCTTGCCAAACGGCGCTTTGTGGTGCCCGAGAGTCGGAAAAAAGTGGTACCCCAAAGGCAAATGAAAATTCGCGTAGCCGCTTGTCAGATGGAGGCGGAGCTCGGTCGCGTTACAGAAAATCTCGCGCGCGCGGATCGTCTCGTATGTGAGGGGTTTGAAAAGGGCGCAACGTGGGTGATCCTGCCGGAGTTCTTCAACTCAGCGGTTGGCTTCGACCCGGTGATGAACGAGGTGGCGGAACCACTTGAGGGACGCACGTTGGGCATGATGCGCACGTTGGCGATGCGTCA
>JAHFDX010000752.1 GCA_023248785.1 Myxococcales bacterium | reverse complement strand
ACAAGCGATCACCGAACGGACAGTCCTCATCGTTGGCTCGGCTTCGTCGTACGCGCACGGCGTTGTGGATCCTATTGTTGAGCTCGGGCGCATTGCCCACGAACGAGGGATTTGGCTGCACGTCGACGGCTGTATCGGCGGCTTCGTGTTGCCGTATTTTCGACGCTTCGGAGCCACCGTGCCCGCGTTCGACTTCAGCGTCCAAGGCGTCACGTCGATATCCATGGACCTGCACAAATATGCGTTCTGCCCCAAGGGCGCGAGCGTTGTGCTCTACCGATCGAAGGCGCACCGAAGGCATCAGCTGTTCGCTTGTTCGGCATGGACTGGCTACACGATGCTCAACACCACCGTTCAGAGCAGCAAGGGCGCCGGGCCAATGGCGGCAGCGTGGGCCGTTCTTCAGTACATCGGCGATGAGGGCTACGAACGTTATTGCAAGGCGCTGTACGAGACGAAGAATCAACTCGTAGAAGGAATCCGCGGGATCTCTGGTTTAGCAGTGATGGGCGATCCAGAAATGTGCCTCGTGGCGTTCACCGCAGAGGACATCAACGTCTTTGGAATTGCGGATGAGATGCGCGCGCGCGGGTACTACATTCAGCCGCAGCTCGAGTTCGGCCCATCCAAGGCGAATCTGCATCTTTCCATCAATCCGTCCAATGCGGCGGTGACTCAAGAGTTCCTAAGAGAGTTGCGCTCGGCGACGGAAAAGGTCGCCGCCGAGCCGGATCCGAGCTCCCACATCGATGTTGATGCACTGCTGAGCTCAATGCCGGAAGGAAATTTGGGCGAATCGTTGCCGATGATTCTTTCCGCGCTAGGCTCGCAAAGCGGTCGCTTGCCGGATCGCCTCGCGCTCGTCAATTCGGTGCTGAACCGAATGCCGCGCGCCGTATCGCATGAACTCCTTCTTAGTTACGTGAACGATTTATTCGTACCCGAAGACTAAATAAATGATGTCGACAACAAGCCGCGGAGGGCGGTCTTTGGTGGACGCAGGGAGACCTGCGAGGGAAAAAAAATGGACAGTTTGGTCGAATCGGCTGAAGGCGGTTTGCGCGAGCGCAAAAAGGCAATTGTAAAAAACGCGCTAGTTGAAAGCGCGTACACCCTGTTTCGAAAACGGGGTTTCATCGATACAAGCGTGGACGACATCGCAGAGCACGCGAGGGTCTCGCGCAGAACGTTCTTTCGCTATTTTCCAAGCAAGGACGACGTTCTGTTTCTGGATCGGCGAGCGTCACTTGAAACCTTCAAGATGTTGCTCGAACCCGGCGACGACAACGAGCCCTTGTTCTTGCCGCTCAAGCGGGCGTGGCAAGCGATGGCGAAACTCTACGTGAGTCAATCGGCACACGTCCTCGAAACGCAAGCCATCATCGATGCACATCCGCAGCTGCGCGGACGAGAGCTCGATGCGGATCGCCTGTGGACGACCGCCATGACCAAGTACTTGATCGATCGCCTCGGGGATACTGCGTCGATGCGTCTGCGTGCGCGCATCGTGGCGAGCGCCATCATGGGTGCGGCTCGAACCATCGTCCGCCAATGGTCAACTGAACGAAAGGGCAATGCCGACTTGGTGAACATGACCAACGAAGCTCTGGCCCTGTTTGAGCCTCTTGTCGAAGGTCTTCGCAGCAGCGCGCGCGCATGACCGATTGGCTCGATGCCTCGGCCATCGAACTTGCACGCGGAATCCGTTCGCGCGAGGTCTCGGCAACCGAGGTGTCAGGTCCACGTCCCTGCTATTGAGTGAACGTCGCGTGAATTTCAATCAGGGCTTGCGGGCCGAAGAGAGGGTGACCACAATTCAGTGTGAGCATGCGAGTTGTCGGGAAGCGCAAATGGGGGGCGGGCGATCGCGCCGGCCTTGATGAACTTGTCCTCAAGTTTGGCGGGGGGGCGAAAAAGGGCGTATTTCGCTACCAAAGCCCGGAAGAAGCCAACCGAGATTGGGATCAATGGATGAGCGAACGCGTGCAGCGACGTATCAAGATGTCCGCCGAATAGCGGAGCTGCTCGAAGAGGAACATGTCGAATATGCCCTCATCGGTGGGTATGCGCTTGCTCTTCAAGGGATCGTCCGCCTGACCGAAGACATCGATGTTCTCGTCGAGCCGACGCTTGACAACGCCCGACGATGGGTCCGCGCACTGTCGAAACTTCCAGACGGCGC
Organism: Myxococcales bacterium; assembly: GCA_023248785.1. GTDB lineage: Bacteria > Myxococcota_A > Polyangia > Polyangiales > Polyangiaceae > JAHFDX01. The sequence continues at coordinate 164 of JAHFDX010000752.1, read as the reverse complement.
AGCCAAGGAACTCGAAGGTGACGACACACTTCACAACGAGCTCTACGCGATCCGCATCAACGACGAATTCACCGTCGACGTCATGAACACCGCATCAGGCTACACCTGGGAGCAGATCCTTCCGTATCGCAAGCGCGTGGAAGGAATCAACGTCGTCTCCCTAG
>JAHFDX010000114.1 GCA_023248785.1 Myxococcales bacterium | reverse complement strand
TGACACTTGGATCACAGCCGCGCCGCTCAGTGAAACGGTCGACTCGGACAAAGCGCCTACGCCCGCGCGCCAACTTTCGCGGCCGCCGCTTCCAAAATCCGTGCGCCCGATGGAGCCCATACCTGCATCGGGACCGACGGCGGTTTCACGCGTAAAGACTCAACCGCTAGCCGCTCAACCAATGCCTCCAAGCTTCGCGCCCCCGTCCGCACTTCCGGCCTGGCCGCGCTCACCGCTCGCGGCATCGAGCAACGCGCCGCAGCCACACCAAAACCCGTCCCCCGGCTCGCCGGTTCAATACCCCGGCTTTCCACTCGTCGCACCGGCGATTCCGAATACAACCAACGCCGAGTCGGCAGCACCTCCAAAGGTGCGCGCGATGCAGGAGACAGTGCGTTTACGATCGCGACGCGTTCCTTTGTGGCTGGTCGTTCTCGGTGCGATCATGTTGTTTCTACTGTCAATGGGCGTCGCGTTTCTGTGGCCATTCTCGGAAGTGCCGCTCCCAAACAACAATCCGCTCAAGGATACGAAGCGCGAATTCTACCGGAGGATTTCCTCGCCTCCGATATCGACGCCCTCCTCCCAACCGCTGGTCACGGGCGTCACGGGCACTGCGGTGCCGCCTGCCTCCACTGCGTCGCCGCTCGCGCCCGTTGCCACCTCGATCACATCGCTTCCGCCCACAACCGCCACAGCAACTGTCGGGAGTACGACCGCAACAGCGACCACCACTGCCACCCCTACCGCCCAGACAGCACCAACCGCAGGCTTCCTTACCGTGATTTGCATCCCTGCCTGCGACCAAGTCATCGACAACAATCGACCACTAGGAGCTTCGCCCATCCTGCGCCGAAAAGTACCAACGGGCGCGCACCAACTCACTCTCGTGTGGTCCGATCCCCCGGTTCGCAAATCCATTTCGACCACGATCACAGAAGAAAAAACGGTCGTGCTGCGGGAGAATCGACCATGACGCTCACAAGCAGGCCCGTGATCCCACAGGTGCTCGTGCTGCGATCACTTGTCGTGGCGCTGGTATTTGTTGGCGTCAGCGCCGTGAGCTGCATCTTTAGTAAGGCGGAGGTGTCGTTCTCCGTAGTCACGCCAAGTGGTTTGCCAGACACCGCCACGTGGGTCGAAGTTTCCGCTATCGCAGGCGGCTGTCCGTCGGCGGAGCAAGTAGTGAGCGGTAGCGTACCTGGCGCAACGGGAGCGCATGTCGCCTTTCGCCTCGATGATGCGGCACCGCCTTCGTTCGGCGAACTTCCAAAGGGCAAGTATGGTTTTTTAGCGTCGATCCGAAACGAATCGTGCGCTGTCGTTGCAGCCGGGTGTGCGTCCGCCGAAATTCCACGAGATGCCATTCGAATTCAAACTGCGCTTGTTACAAATGGCTCGCAGTCCGGTTGCAAATCGGGGACCTCGTGTGCGTTCGGACGGTGCGTCCCTTCGGTAGACCCTGCCAACTCCGCTGCAGGACGGAATTGCTCGATGCAGCTCTTGGGCGCAGGTCCTCTCGGGCCACCGCTTGCACCGAGCGACATTCGGGTGAGTGCACCCACCATCGTGGCAAGCCCTTCCGGCTTTCTCATCGCCTACCGCGAGTTTGACGCCACTGCAGGTGTCTCGAAGTACACCATCGTACCCATCGATCAGGGCGGAGGCATTGGCAAACTTGGCGAAGGCACGCTGAACAATCGATGCGCCGGAAGCGATGAGAGCGATGGCGTAGGGCTGGCCATGGGCACCAATGGTGGTGTCCTTGTCCTTGCGCGACGTCCATGTGGCGCATCGCCAGCCGGGATCGAAGTGTATTCGCTCGACGCAAAAGGTCAGGTTGGCCAGAGCGGTGTGACTGAAGGGGCGACGGCGGAGGTTACGCTGTCGCCCACAAGGTCGGTTGCAGCCTTGTCCGATGGTTCTTACTTGCTCGCGTATCGGTTCAACGGCCAAGCGCGCATTGCGAAGCTGAACGGCTTAGGACTCCAAGGCACGGGGACCGTGATCGCCGATCAGTCGAGTGACGTATGGATCAGTGCGAGTACTGACGCGATTGCCGTTCTCACGTCTGTACCCACCAAAGAGGAAACGGGGGACGCGGCGACAGGTGACTCCAATCTCGAACTGACACTCACAAGCTCACGAACCGACCTGTCTAAGTTCCCAACACCCACGCGTTTGGATGGATCAAGTGGCGCCATCGCCATCCTGGGTGGGCGTGCCTACGTAAGCCGCAAGAGCGATTCACCAGGTCGAGTGGCGGATGTGAGCGCGTACGATCTGGGCTCCTCCGCTGAAGCCGCATCGGAAGCCATCTCAACAACCCACGCGACGGGGATCACCGTGCACACCGACGTGGCATTGTCGAAAAATCGAGCGTTTTTCGCGATTGGGCAACCTGGCTCCGTAAGCGTCGTGGTCTACGACAATGCAACCACGCGACCGTCATTCTTGCGCGACATCTATTTGCCAAACGACTCACGCGTACCAACGTTCGTAAATAGGTACCGAGATGGTTACGTATCAATCGCCGCGACAGACACGCACGTCGCGGTTGCTTGGACAACCACGCAGATTCTTGCGGGCAATGATGTCGTCGGTGGCTATGCGGTGTACGCGTGCTCAACGCCATAGGTACGGGGTCTGGACACGTCTATGAATAAAGAAGCGGTCGCGGGAATTTTCGTCGGGGGCCACTCTTCAAGAATGGGATCGCCGAAGGGGTTGCTTTCGTACCAAGGTACGCCCCTCATCGAACGTTGGGTTGCGCTGTTCGGCCAGATGCACATGCGGGCGGTCTTGGTCGGCGCTCGCCCAGAGTACGCAACCTTCGGCCTGCCAATGATTCGCGACGATACGTTGGCAACGGGCCCGTGTGCGGGGTTGTCTGCGCTTCTGTCGATGGTCCTCTCCGCACCGAAGCACAGAGAAGGGCGCGCGTACGCGATCGCGGTTGCGTGCGACATGCCCTACGTGCCGCTGCATCTCGTCGAACGTCTGCGCGACATGCCAGATTCTGCCGTGGTCGCGGCTCAACGAGGTGATTTTTGGGAGCCATTCTTCGCCAGATACGACGCAACGTGCGTGCTTCCGATCCTCAAGAGTCGCATTGCGAAAAAGCAGTTCGACCTTCAAGGGATCCTTCACGATAGTCAAGCAACTGTACTACCCATGTCGAAAGCAGAACTCGAACTGCTCGCCGACTGGGACTCTCCCACGGACATTCCACCGAAAGGTGTTTCATGAAGTTACGAATACGCGGCAACTCCATCCGATTGCGACTCACACGCTCCGAGGTCGCACAACTTGTTCGCGAGGGCCTCGTTGCGGAACAGGCGCAGTTTGGCCCAGACGTCGCGCTCCGGTACTCGATTGCATCGGTTGCCAAAGGCGCAGGCGAGGCGATCTCCGCCACACTCGACGGGACTCACCTTCGCGTGCTCGCCCCGAGGGCCGTGGTCGACTCTTGGGCCCAATCCGACGAAGTAGGGTTCGAGTCCCCACCCGGTGCGGCGCTGCCGATCTTGGTCGAAAAGGATTGGACGTGTCTGACGCCGCGCGGCGTCGATGACGAGGACACCTACCCCAACCCGAACCAAACCTGCTGAAGCAATGTTCGTCACGCAGATGGGCGATGGCGCGCGAAGAGCGCCGTGGTGCAAAGGATGTTGAGCGCGCCCGATACGACCAAGAAGCACATCACCGATCCGCCCAAAAGCGAGTCCGGCTTTCCCCAACCGATCTCAAAATGCGTGCGCGAAGAAAAATCGCGGAAGCTTGTCACGAAGAACGCGCGCTCGTACAGGACCACAGAAAGAAAGCCGAGCAGAAGCAGCCAAGCGATCCCGGCGAGCAGGCGCACGTGACGAGGGTCGAAGCGATAGAGCGCCGGAGCCACAAGCGTGAACCCAATTTGGAAGCATGCAATCAGCGCCGCTACCTGAACTGCCTCAGCGGTCATCAGACGAGCCAGGTTTCCATCGAGGTCCACGAGATACATGCTCTGCCATCCAGGCCATATGGCTAGGCTGACGACGCACAACATGGCGACGAGTATCGAGAGTGCAAAGGCGTCGCGAAACATGTTCCGCGGTTTAGGGCTAGTTGATCGGTACATGGCGCAGGCTGCACCCAACGTCAGCTGATGGGCCAGATCGAAAACGATCACGATCGTCCTTGCAATGGCTCGTCGACACGAACGGACGAAACGGTGACATGAACTCCGCTGAAGTTCGTGCACCCCGAAATCGCGTCGACCAGTGCGTCATCGGTAAGATCATTCACGCTGACGCCGGGGCTCTTTTGCGCGATGTTCAGCTGCGATCCATTGCGATCGTGGCCCCAACCGTGCGGCAGACTCACCACGCCCCTCATCATGGTATCGGTCACATCGACATCGACCTCAACTTCGCCGACACGCGAAGTCACACTGACACGCGTTCCACTCTTGATGCCGCGCTGTGCTGCGTCCTTGGGGTTCATCAGAAGCGTGCACCGGTTCGGTCCCTTCACGAGGCGATAGCTGTTGTGCATCCACGAGTTGTTGCTGCGCAAATCTCGCCGCCCGATGAGGAGCAAGCCTTTGGCCTCGACGTTCGCAGCAACCTCGTGGGTGCGCGTAGCGAGTCGACCGAGATCGTTCAACAAGGGCTCTGGAGCGAGATGAATGCTCTGTTGCTCCGCTTCGAGCATCGCAGCCAAGCGCGGCTCCAACGGCCCGAGGTCCAGGCCATGCGGATGCTTTTCTAGCTTGCCCAGAGTCAAACCCTTCCCGAGCGGGTTCCACCCTTTTCCCCGGGCTCCAAACCGAAGTGCCCATCGCAGAAACGCACGAGGCCCCGCCCATCGCGCCAATCTGCGAAGGGGACCCCCGATCACTTTTGCGGCCCAATTCCGTCGTGCCCAGAGACGGAACGAAACGTCGAGGGCGATCTGCCAATCGTGAGAAACACCCTTCGGCGGCACCAGCAGTCTCTGCGAGTACTTCGCGGTATTTCTCACCGCCAATGCGTGAAATACCGCCGGGTAGTGATCATGCTCGAGTGCAACGGTTGTAGGCAGAATCAGGTTTGCGTGACGGGTAGTCTCGTTCTGATACAGATCGATTGAGACCATAAAATCGAGCGTTTCGAGCGCGCGATCGAGACGCCGACCGTTGGGGAGCGAGAGCACGGGGTTGCCAGCTTGTGTGATCAGCGCGCGCACCTGACCGTTGCCTTCGGTTTCGATCTCTTCGGCCATCGCTGAAGCAGGAAGCTCGCCGTTGAACTCGGGCAAGTTGCGCACACGCGAGCGAAACCGATCGAAGCCAACCCGTCCGCCGAAACCACCCTTCCTCCTGGTTAGCGCTGCAATATCGAGGGCGGGGGTGGGAAACATCGCCCCGCCGCTTCGATCGAGGTTTCCCGTTACCGCATTCAGCACGTCGACGAGCCAGGTCGCAAGCGTTCCAAACTCCTGGACGCAGATACCCATGCGCCCGTAGCACGCGGCGGATGGGGCGCCCGCGAAGGAGCGTGCAAGTCTTCGAATCACTCCGGCTTCGATGCCCACTGCGGATGCAACCTCTTCGGGGCTGAAAGTCGAAAGGGCAGAAGAGAGTTGTTCGAGAACCTCCTTGTTGCCAGCCTTGTTGCAACACAGAGGACCTGGTTTTGCGAGCCCCTCCTCGAACACCGTGTGAACAAGCGCCGCGAGGAACATGGCGTCAGTCCCCGGTCGAATGAAGTGGTGCTCGTCCGCGCGGTCTCCGTCCGTCGTGGATCGATCACAATGACTTTGCCACCCCGTTCCCGGATGGTGGCTAGTCTGCGGCGACATCCAGGAGCCGTCATGTGAGACCCGTTCGATACCGCGGGATTCGCTCCCAGGATGAGGAGAAAGTCGGTTCGATCGATATCGGGGATCGGGATCATGAGCGGCGAGCCGTACATCATCCAGGAGGTTACGAGGCGGGCAAGCGCGTCGACTGAATTGGAGGTGTAGACATTGCGCGTCCCCAGAGCGCGCATCAGCACAAAGGAAGAGAGAATCGCACCGTAGTTATGAGCAACCGGATTCCCCAGGTAGAGCGCCACCGCATCGCGTCCATATTTTTTTTGAATGCTGGAGATGTTTTCAACGACCTCGTCGATTGCCTCAGGCCAACCAATCTCGTGCCACCGATCGCCACTGCGACGGAGCGGCGTTCGGATGCGATCGGGATCGGCGTGAATATCTTGTAGCGCGGCTGCCTTGGGACAAATGTAACCTCGGCTGAACGGATCCTGTTCGTCACCGCGGACTTTGATGACCTCGTTGTTGTCCACGTCGACGGCGATGCCGCAGATGGCTTCGCAGAGGGGACACGTCGCATAGCCCGTCGTCATGCTAGGGCGACACAGTGGCAGGTGTCCGTCGATAGACAAGCCATACAACGAGCGCTGAAGTCAGCTCAAATATGAACATCGCGCGATGTATTGCGGTGACGGACCCCTCTACCCACATGCCGATCCCCCGACCGACGGCAAATCCGAACGCCCCGAGAAAGGCGGCGAGTAGTCCAATTCGTTGGAGGCCTTGGTGCGTTGCGCAGTACGCCAAAAAAATCGCGACACCGAGCTCGAACCCACCGTACACCGCGCGCACATCCGTCGCCGCCGCCGGCGCCGTCAATCCAAGAGCGACCTCGCCTCCGATCCAACGCGGCCAGAAGAGGAACAGGATACCCATGACCCCCAACATTGCAGAGGCGAGATAGAGCAGAATTTTCCCGAAGAGGTTCATCGTTGTCTCCACGAATGGATGTATTCTTATCGCGATTTTGGCCTTCCGCCAGATCCACTTTGGGACCTTCGAACCATGCCACTCCGCGCTTCCCCTCATCTTTGGGTTCGTCTGGATGGAGAGGGCGCACTTTGGCGCCAGCTCTATCGCGCGATGAAACACGCCATCGTCTCGGGCGAGCTCGGCGCGGGGAAGCGAGTACCCTCGACGCGAGCTTTGGCGGAGGGGTTCGGTCTTTCAAGGAGCACCGCGCTCCCCGTTTACGATCAACTCCTCGCCGAGGGGTACCTGGTATCGCGTCGTGGGAGCGGCACATTTGTCTCCGACAATGTTCCACGGTCCGACAATCGCAACGCGTTATCGCGCTCGAGAGAGGCGGCGCTCCCACCCCGCCTTTCGCTTTATGGTCACCGCTTGGCCGCCCCCAATCTGGCGTACCCCTTCGGTGACATGGAGCGGCTAGAACCCGCCCGGTACGAGTTTGTATACGGTGTACCGGAAGTGTCGGCGTTCCCCGGTCATGTGTTGCGGCGCATCGCGGCAGTGCGCCTCGACCAAGTCGCAACGCGCTCGCTGTCGTACTCCGCGCCAGAAGGGATTCGCGGGCTGCGGGAAATGATCGCCGACTATCTCGTCCGCAATCGTGGCGCCCGATGCACAGCAGATCAGGTGCTCATCACAACGGGTGCGCAGCAAGCTCTCTCGTTGATCAGCCACACGCTTCTAAATTGCGGAGACGCTGTGCTGCTCGAAAATCCCCATCATCTCGGTGCGCGCAACGCTTTCCTTGCCGCAGGCGCCGACATTGTGCCCGTTCCCGTCGACGACGAAGGCGTGAACCTTTCCGCCGTTTCACCCGGCGTGCTTAACCGGTGCGTACTCGCCTATGTCACTCCGTCGCATCAGTTCCCCACCGGGGTTGTACTCTCCCTTCGACGACGCATGGATCTTCTGTCCTGGGCGAGTCGCCGAGCCGCGTACATCGTCGAGGATGACTACGATAGCGAGTTCCGGTACGCGGGACGTCCTCTCGAATCGCTCCAAGCCCTCGATCAGCGAGGGAGGGTGATTTACGTCGGGACTTTCTCGAAGGTTCTGTTCCCAGGGCTCCGCATTGGGTACCTCGTTGCACCGGTCGAGCTACAATCTGCATTCCGCTCCGCGAAGTGGATTGCCGATTGGTGCACCCCCACGCTCGAGCAGGCAACGATTGCCGATTTTATGAGGGACGGACATTTCGAACGCCACCTTCGCAGCCTTCGCAAAAGGTACGCGCCACGGCACGCGGCCCTTCGTGAGGCATTGCAATTCCATTTCGGGGACGCAGTGTCGATTGGAGAGTCCAACACCGGACTCCACATGGTGGCCTGGTTTGACGACGTCGCGCCGCTCGCTCTCGAAGCGATCGTGAAGCAAGCTCGCGCCAAGGATGTCGGTGTCCACTCCGTTACGCCCTATTACATGGGCAAGCCAGAACGATCGGGGCTGTTGCTAGGCTTCACGCTGGTCAACGAAACGGACATTCGCGAAGCAATTCGCCGACTTGCCACCGCATTTGCGGGCAGACGCACGCCGCGAAAAAGGCGAAACGCGCACGTTGATGGATCCCCGTGAAAGCCATAGGAGTGGCTTATCCGTGCGCTCAAAAAGTGGATCTGTGCGACCCGCCTGAGGCGATGCACGTTGCATTCAATGTTGATCAAGGATTGGACGTGGGGCCGTGCGTGGTTCGTCGCGATGGCTGCGATTACGAACTTTATCCTCGCCGCACTGATCTTACGACACGTCGGGAGCTCCGAAGAGGGGGTGAAGCTCGCCCTTCGCGCCACCGCTCGCGTTGCGTTCTTGTGGTTCGTCGTCGCGTTCTCCTCGTCGTCGCTCCATGCGTTGTGGCCAGGGAAGGTCACGAACTGGTTGCTTCTGCGTCGGCAATTCATCGGAGCTGCGTTTCCGGCGGCGTTCTTGACGCACGTAACCCTCATCTTTTTCGTCTATCGCGCAGCGCCCATCGTCGACGCTGACCACCCCGTCCCGCTTTTCGAGATCATCGGGGGGATCCCAGGAATTCTCCTCGTGTATGCGATGCTCGCGACATCCTTTCACTGGGCCGCTCGCTTGATTGGACCCACATGGTGGCAACGGCTGCACCGGTACGGCAGTTACTACGTGTTGGGCGTGTTCATCTACTGCTTCAGCGAGTCGTTCAGTCGCCCGTAC
>JAHFDX010000751.1 GCA_023248785.1 Myxococcales bacterium | reverse complement strand
AGCACCGGGCCCTTGCTCCAAAATGTGCTGTGCAACGAGGCCACCCATGCAACCGGTCAGCGCGATAAGGCCCTCCGATCTCCCTTTTAGCTCTTCAAGGGCAATGCACGGATTACCGAGACCCCCGGGATCAGGACTCGTATGGCCCCGCGATACGAGCCAAACAAGATTTTTGTATCCTTGTGCGCTCGTAGCCAAGAGCGGTAAGTGATGCGCGTGCCCAAAGGCGGTTACGTTGAGCTCGCAACCAAGAATGGGCTTAATTCCGGCTTCCTTCGCTTGTTTGTAAAATGTAATCGCGCCGAACATATTTCCGTGGTCGGTCAACGCCACGGCCTTCATGTTTGCCAAAGCGACGCGCTTGACGAGGTCTTTTACCTTCAATGCGCCGTCGAGCATCGAATATTGAGAATGCACATGAAGATGAACGAACTCAGCGCCCATACGCATCGAGTATCATCGCCCTCGCCCTGCTCCAAGGCTTCCCGCGAAGGTGTGGGCAAGGCCTTTCGCACCTCATCAAAGTGAGTGCGGCCGCGCTTCACCGTTGCGAAGAATGGACTCGAGAGCGTACGCTTCTGCTCCCAGTGGTGGCTTAATCGGCATCCTGCTTTTGCGGGATTGGATCTGTTCAAGGAGAGAGTGCATGAGGCCGTTTTCAATTGTTGCAGTAGGGATTGCGAGCGCCACACTCCTTGGTGTGGCTTCCTTTTGGGGAGGATGCTCCGCCACACAATCGTCGACCGACGGCGGTTCAACGTCATCAGCCGGAACACCGCCGGTTCGCCCGAGCGGCCCGGTAACGACGAACACAACGACGCACAACTACGCGCTTCGAAAGCTCTTCCTGGGCGATAGCCAAACGTGGAAGGGCTACGGCTACAACCTCGACGGCAAGAGCACAACCAGCGCCTCCACCGATGTTTGCACCCGCTACGCCGATGCTCCGAGGAACAACCAGGAAGACGGGACGAACGGCATCGACAATTCGTTCGGACGTAATCTCATGGAAACGATCCTGAGCCTGCGCGCAAGTGCCCAAGAAGACGTGAACAAGGCCCTCAACGACGGGACATTCACCGTCATGGTCGTCGTCTCGGGATGGGATCAAGCGAGCGCAAAATTCTCGGCCACGGGGCTTTCAACCAAGCTCTACACGGGCGGAGCGTTCTCAGACGGTGGAACCAAGCCTACGTGGACCACGGCCGACGATTGGCCGGTTGCCCGATCGCTCCTCGAGAATCCGGACGACATCAGTTCGACGAAGATCAAGTTTGCGGATTCGTACGCAAACAACGGAACCTACGTAAGTGGCAATCCTGGACGCGTTGCACTTTCGCTCTCCTTCGGAGGTACGCTGCTCGACCTCAACATCGAACAAGCCGTCATGACGATGGAGGTCAGCGGAACCAGTGCGACCAATGGCCGTATCGCGGGCGTGATCGAGACGGACAAGCTCGTCAGCGCGCTGCGCACGCTGGGCGGACGCTTTGCAACGAGTCTCTGCACAAGCAGCACGTTCGACAGCATCGAAAAGACCGTTCGCCAAGCCTCGGACATGTTGTCCAACGGGACCAACACGGCGGGACAACCGTGCGATGCGCTTAGCGTGGGACTATCGTTTGAGGCGACCGAAATCGGTGTACCGACGACGGTAGCAGCTCAAGGCCCAGTCGAGGCCGATCCTTGTGCTGACGCTGGAGGGGGTGATGCCGGGACAGGCGACAGCGGACATTAAATGTCACTTCACCTGATACGTTTGCGCACTCAGCCCAACTTTCCCCTTGGAATCGCCGCCCGCGCCCGGCGTCATCGCCGTTGCCACCAATGTAGGTAGGCCCCCTCGATAGACGAGTGCGATCGAGGGGCCGCCACCTCCGTGTCCACCACGTCCGCCATCTCCCCCCCTTCCTCCCGCGGCTCCGTTGCCTGCGCTTGACCAAAATCCGTTTGCGCCCCGTCCGCCTACGGTACCTGAACCGCCTCCCTTGCCTTCACCACCAGCACCTCCGGGTGAAGCGATGAGCTCACAGCTTTGGATGCGCATCGCGCCGTCAATCACGAGCAGCGACACGCTGGCACCGCCTCCGGTTCCCGCTGTTCCACCCGTGCCCGCGCAGCCACCCGCGCCACCGCTTGCCCCGCCCGGCCCGTACCAAACGGAATGACTTGATAAAACGGTCGTCGACGTGAGGTACTTGGAGGCAGGGTCAAACGTGCCGCACGATGCGCCGCCGCCGCCACCTTGCCCAGGATTGCCATCGGCCCCATTGGTACCGTTGCTAGTTACATATGTTTCGGCGAACGCGCCGACGTTGGCTCCATCCTTCCCTTGCGTTCCTGCAGC
>JAHFDX010000750.1 GCA_023248785.1 Myxococcales bacterium | reverse complement strand
GTCGCAGCCATCGGGTTGCGGAATGTACTCGGCGACCATTCCGAGGAACCGTTTTTGATCTTCGGTTAGCGGCGCACCCGAGAGCTCCGTGGCGACGATGCGTCGCAGTACACGAAGCACGTGCTCGAGACGTTGAAAGTACGCGCGGCCATCCGAGACGTCTTTCGGGTCAACGTCGCGAATGAGCGTTGCGCCACGCGTGGCGTACGCAATAAGCGCGTCCAGGGCTTCGGGCGCAGGCTCGACAAACCCATCGGGAATTTCGCATCCGTAGGCGTCGTAGGTCTGCGCGCTCATGAGCACGTAGTTGTGACGAATCTGTCCGTACCCCGCGATGGCCGAGTTGAGGCGCATGTCGGCAAACGTTTCGGTGCGCATGAATGACGGAAGCGTTCCGGTTGGTTTTGCAGCCAACGAACGCACCGCGCCAAACCATGCATTGTACATGTCACTCGTTTCAAGCGGCTCATTCACGATCGCGCGCGACTTGGCAAGTTGCGCCGGAAGCGTGGGAAAATCCCGAATTTCCTTGGCCAAGTGTGCGATGGCGCGATCGTGCCCTAATGCGAACCCCATGTCGGCCGCTCCGAGAAGGAATCGCCCTGCGATCGCGTCGTGCACGAGCGGTCTGGTACCGCGCGCATCGTTTCCCACGCGCGCACCAAGTATGGAGACGATTGCGGGAAGTTCGGTTGTCCCTTGCGGCATGAAGTGCGTGCGCGCTCGCCTGCGAAAGTCATTGCCGATGGCGGCGCGAAGGAGCGCGGGTGCTTTGGGATCTTTGATCGAGGTGATGTTTGCCTTCTTGCGAAGCTTCACAACGTCTGAAAGCGAGAGGTCCTCGCGTCGCTCCGCAAACAAGCCCCACGCGCGATCGAGAGACTCGATGAGCGGCAATGCGCCAGACCGCTCCGCGAGATCAGAAAGCGCGAGAGCCACAGTCGCTTCGCGCGGCGTTTCGCTGGGATCGGGTCCAGTGCTCGGGTGAGAACTCCGGCATGATCGCGACGAGACATTGAACTCGAGTCGCGAGAGCCACATCGACGACTTGAAGTAACGATCGATAGAAAAACCAGCCTTCGTGTCACCCCCGTCCTTGGGGTTGCCCACGTAGTGCCCGCGCGGTTGGTACATCGAAAAATCGACCATACGAGGGCGCCCGAACAAGACGAAGGGTTTGCCGTCCCCATTCGGATCTCCGGCAAAGCCCGATGCTTCCTCTGCGAGCTTCACGATGGCGTCGACTTGCGGGTTCGGGCCGAGCACCGGTTTCGGCTCACCCACTCCGAGTAATGAGTATGCAACCGCGAGGTACAGGTCGAGATCCTCGGCGACTTCGCGCGGATAGTCGACGGCCGCAGCGGGAAGCGCACATCGCATCGACACGAGCGCGTCTTTCAGCACAGGCGCAAGGCGTTCTTGTTCCACCTTAAGGATGAGCGAATCATTCGCCGCAAAAATCGCGTGGAACAGCGAATCCATCGACACGTAGAGGGGCAATTGCGATTGAAAGATGTCGTGCATCGCCCAGCCGTACGATTCTTGCTCGAGACGCGCCGGCACGACAAATCCGTTTTTGAAGAGAAGCGCCCGCTCGGGCGGCGAAAGGTGAAGCCTTCGGTCCACAACGTCCATGTACTTCGGGGACGTGTGATGGTTCCACGGCGTGGTGCTGTCTTTTCCAGGCTCTGGCGCGGGCGATGCGAGAATGGCTTTTTGTAACTTCGCTAGGTTCGAATCGGCGACGCCGCACACGTCCCCCGACTGACGAAGGCGGGTTTCCCAACCACCCTCTTCTGGCCCGAGGTCCTCACGAGCGCGTTCGGACTCACGGTGGCGCTCGGACTCCGCGACCGCAGACGCCTCCCCGCATGTGGCTCCGGTGTGCGAGTCCACGACCGGCGCCTGAAGCGCGGGCGTTGCAGCGGGCCGTTTTGTTAGCGCATCCCCGCAAGCGATCACCGAAAGCACAGCGAGAGGCCCGACGAAATGGCGAGGTGAAAAGGTCACAGTCGTACCCACCTTACCGACGGTGCCCTACGGGTCAACAGCTCCCGCTATTTCCCCTGAATCGCCTGCGCTCGCAGCGCATCAAGGCGCGCCCGAATGCGCGCCTCTTCGCCTCGCTCCGTGGGCTCATAAAGTCGCGTGCCCACGAGTTCGTCCGGTAGATACGTTTCGCCCTCCGCGACGGCGTCCGGCTCATCGTGCGGGTAACGATACCCCTGCCCGTAACCTTCCCGTTTCATCAGCGAGGTCGGCGCATTTCGTAACTTCTTAGGTACCGAAAGCGCACCATGTTCATCGACGAGCGCACGCGCACGCTTCCACGCAAGGTTCGATGCGTTCGACT
>JAHFDX010000749.1 GCA_023248785.1 Myxococcales bacterium | reverse complement strand
AAACGTGAGTTTGCAGCTTCCAATTTGGTCGCTCGACAGGGGCCCGCTCGTGGAAGCGCCGCAGTGTGATCCATACGTCACGGTGAACGTGCCGGATGCCTTGGCTGAGGGCGTTACCGTCCACTCGTGGCCAGTGACTGGACATTGACCATTGCAAACGATGGAACTACTCGCGACCTCGATGCTCTGTCCGGGAGCGACCTTGTAGCCGCCCCACGAGACCATTCCAACCTTGTCGCCGCTCGATGCACACTTGGTGCTGGCATCTGAGCTTGATGACGACGTGTCGCATGCCGACACCATTATCCAACAGGCAACCGCAGACCAAGCGCGCACCATGCTCACCCCTCTGCATGGATCGTACGGCGTGTCGTACGAAAGGAACAGTTTTCAATCGCCCGTGACCTCACCAGGTTCCCGTGTTCTGCATCGACGTCCACGGCTCCGTTGGAGGTTTTGCGCCTCCGATCTGCAACAGTTCGACTGAAATCTGATCCGGCGAACGCACAAATGCCATGTGCCCGTCGCGCGGAGGCCGAAGGATGGCCACTCCCCCTGCCTGAAGGCGCGCGCACGTCGCGTAGATGTCTTCTACCGCAAACGCGAGGTGCCCGAAATTGCGACCTCCACCGTAGGGCTCCGCTTGATCCCAGTTGTACGTAAGTTCGACCTGCGCGCGATCGCCATCGGCGCCCGTTTCGAGAAAAACGAGCGTGAAACGGCCTTGCTCATGCTTCTGGCGGCTGACCTCCGTGAGTCCGAGCAGATCGCAGAAGAAGTGGAGCGCGGCATCCAAGTCGTATACGCGGATCATTGAGTGCAGAAATCGCATGGATCACCCAGGCGGTTAGTCTACTCGACGATCGCGCCCGTTGCGCTCGCACTATTACATGGCACCGTCCTTCGAATTGGCGAGACGAGTGGTTGCCTCGATTCCGCACGGGAATCGATCACAATGACTACCCAAAATGAACCGCAGTCTCACGCAACGTGACAAACGCGTAGCCCGCCTTCTTCAACTCTTCAACCGCCGCCGTAAGCGCCTCAAACTTGTTGCCCAGTGACACACGCACGTCGGGTTGGTACGGCGCAAGCGCGTCAAGACCATCCGCCGTATCGAGCCAATCGATCCCGTGAAGCTCGAGGTTCACCAACGGCTCTCCCACACACATGCGCGTGAGCCAACGCGCGCCCCGCTGGCCCGCGAGCGTCAGCGACGTTCCGATATACGGAAGGCGTGCGTAGCGCGTGACCTGTATAGGCAACTCGACAAGACCGTCACCCTTCAACCAATACGGCGCACCGATGCGGTAAGGACGCGTCGGTGCGCGAAGCATGTTTGGCGTGTCGAGAATCGAATGGCTTGCCCGCCCTCTCAGCGTCATCGTCGAGATCGCAGCTGCCTTCGTTGCGTAGTACGCAGGGCAAGGAAAAACTGACGAGTCGTACTCGACGCCGAGTTCGCGGAGCGCCAAAAACAATGGGTCGCTGACCGTGTACCCGGGCGCGCGAAATCCTACTGGCGCTTCGCCTACGGCGTCTTTGATGGCGCGAGCACCTCGCTCAATCTCGTCGACAATCTCGGGAAATTCGCGACGCACTAAATCGTACTTGTGCGAGTACGAATGATTCGCAATCTCGTGCCCCGCCGAGTGCGCGCCGCGCAAGGTGCCCGCGTTGGCCGATCGCCCGAGATCACTTCCGACCGCAAACAACGTGAGCGGAATGGAAAGATGACGCGCCCAATCCAACATGCGGGAAAGGGCGCGATCGTAAACGGTGTGCTCGCTGCCCGCTGGGTCGAGACCCCAAATTGCAAAGTAGTTTGGGATTTCGTCGAGATCGACGCTGACTGCAGCGAGCCGCATTCGTTATTTTCCCAACGTTCACATCATCTTGGCGACTTCGGCTGCCAGGTCATCGCTCTTCTTCTCGATGCCTTCGCCAAGTCCTAGACGCACGAACGTGAGGATCTTCACTTCGCCACCAAGTGTTTTGCCGAGCGCTTGGCGGATCACGTCGATGCTTCCCTCGTCAGGGTTCCAAACGTTTTGTTGGCCAAGCAGTGTCACTTCGGTGAACCACTTGGCCACTTTGCCTTCGAGGATCTTCGGCCACGCTTGCTCGGGCTTTCCCTCTTCCTTGAGTTGGGCCGCAAAGATGTCCTTCTGCTTTTCGATGTCCCCCGCGGACACTTGATCCTTGTTGACAACGATGGGGCTCATCGCCGCAACCTGCATGGCGCAATTGTCAATGAAGTTGACGAACGTGGGGTTCTCGCGTGCAGCAGCCGTTGGAGCCTCGGCAAGCATCAACACCGCGAGCTTGCCTCCCGCGTGAATGTACGCGTGCA
>JAHFDX010000113.1 GCA_023248785.1 Myxococcales bacterium | reverse complement strand
CGCGCATCCTTCTTCCCAAATCGACTCTTGAGGTAGCCGATGAGCATGGGGGAGACCGAGACGACGACGACCAAATATACGACGCGCTCCATTTGCTTCGCGTCGAAAATCTTGCCCAAGAAGTAGCCCATGAAGGTCATCGAAATGACCCATGAAACGCCGCCAATCACGTTGAACATCAGAAATCGTCGATACGACATCTTGCCCACGCCTGCCACGATGGGCGCGAACGTCCGCGCGAAGGGCATGAAACGCGCAATGATGATCGTTTTGCCGCCATGGCGTTCGTAGAACTTTTGCGTCGCAATCAAATGATCGCGACGAAAGAAGCGCGACTGCCTGCGCTCGTACAAGGCAGGGCCGGCCTTCGCACCAAATGCGAAGCCCACTGCATCACCCAGGATGGCCATAGTAATGAGCACGCCGTTGAGCACCAGCAAGTTCACGAACGGACTCACACCAAGCGGATTCATCTTGTCTGCATTGACGAACAATCCCGCGGTCACCAAGAGCGAATCGCCCGGGAGAAAGAAGCCCACGAGCAGGCCCGTCTCCGCGAAGATGATCGCCATAAGCGCCGGATAGCCGCCCCACGTGATGAGAGCCTCAGGATTGAGCCACTTAATAAACTCGCGATTCTGGTCCATGAACGAACGGAAATACCGCTAGAGCCGCACTCCGTCCAGCGCGAGCGCATGTTTTGCGGGATTTCATCGTCGTCTGCATGCAGATGACGCTGCGCAACGTTGAGATTTTCTAGCGCGACTGTGGTTCAACCGAAGCGGCCGCTATCAGTGCAGCCACGTGCTCGGCCTGTTTGATGCAGTCAGGAATCCCGATGCCGAAGTACCCATTGCCCCCCACGTGCAGACCGGGATGAGTGGCGACACGAATTCGTACGCGTTCCATGCGCGCTATGTGACCCACCTTTGGCTGCGGACTTGCGCGGTGAAATCGGTACACCCGAAAAAAACGCTCTGTGGCATCGAGCGCCATGAGATCGAAAAGCTCCTTCTTTGCGAGACGGACGAGATCAGCGTCATCGCGGTCGAGCACCAAGCTGTCCTCGGCACCCCCGAAAAAAACACGGAAAAGAACGGAGTCGTCGGGGGCTCGACTCGGCCACTTGCTCGAGACCCATGTGCCTGCAAGACACCGATGTCCGCTCGAGCGCGGAACAATGAAACCCACTCCGTCAAGCGGGTGCTTTATCTGTTCGCGACGAAACGCAAGGAAGACCGTTGCGGTGGACGCGCACTCGATACCCTCTAGCTCGGTCGCCAGCGTGTCATCGAACGACTTCAGAATGGCGGAAGCACGATACGGCGGAACCGCCACGACGACCTGATCGGCTTCCACGGATTCACCACCTTCGAGAATGACCACGTACGGCGAATCGAAGGTTGTGGGTACTCGTTCAATCGATCGCACGATGGCCGACGTTCGTACGCGTACGTGACGAAGGCTATCGACCAGCGTGCGCACGAGCGTATCCATACCGCCGCGAAGCGAGACAAATGCACCTGCAGATTTTTCACCCTGTGGCGTGCGCCGTGCCTTGCGCAGGGCGAGCGCGAGGGATCCATGGTCGCGCTCCATCGCAATGAACTGCGGAAACGTCGCTGCCATCGACAGCGCGCGCGCGTCACCTGCAAACACTCCACCAAGTAAGGGGGCTGCAACACGCTCGGCGGCCTCACGCCCCAGCCTTCTGACCACAAAATCGTAAATCGATTCATCGTCATCGCTTGCTCGCCGTGGAACGAACGGTTCGAGCGCCATGCGCACCTTGCCTCGAGCGGAAAACAAGCGCGACTGCAAAACCGGTCGCAAACGCGTAGGCACGCCAAGCACGAGCCCCTCCGGAAGAGGGTGCAGCTCGCCTTCGTGTGCAATATACACTTTTCTATTTTCCTCGCGCGTCGGCACAAGTTCGGCTTCAAGACCCAAACGCTTTGCGAGAGCAGTCGCGTGCGGCTTTGTGACCACCCATGAATCCGGCCCTGCATCGAGAACGAAGTCGTCAACACGATCGGTGAGGATATTTCCACCCCATCGTGCATTTGCTTCGAGAAGCGTGATGTGTACGTCGGGCAACCGAGAGAGCGCGTACGCGGTTGCGAGTCCGGTAATGCCACCGCCGATAATGACGACACGCATGCTTTGCTACTCAAACCGGAGGCGACGCGCCACGCTGGCAATAGCTTCCACTACTATCGGCGAGGTGTTGAGCGAACGAGCTCGCCGAAGCCACATTCCGCGATCGCTCGCCCACGTGTTCATTTCGACATCGATGTCATAGAGCACTTCGGTGTGGTCGGCGAGAAATCCAATGGGCAAAACCACAACGCCTGCATCGCCGCGCGCCTTCGATGCATCGAGGGCCTGAACTAGACTCGGACCAAGCCATCCGATCGGGCGGCCTCTTGCAGCACTCATGCCCTGGCTTTGGTACGCAATCGACCAGTTCTTGAGACCTGCGCAATCTGCAACCGCCTTGGCGCTTGCACGCACCTCGCGCTCGTAGGGATCTCCTCCTTCAATGACGGACAGAGGAAGACTATGCGCAGAAAACACACTGGCGAACGGAGGTTTGGCGTCCAGCATTGCTTCATGCGCGGCGCGCACAAATGCCTCAATGAGCAAAGGCTCCATACCCCAGCTAGGCGCGCACGCGATGTGGAGCTCCCTACCCGTGTCAAAAGACAACTCGCGCGCTGAGCGCTCAGCGGCTTCTTGATAAACGTGGGCCGAATACTGGGCAAGCGGGACAACGCCAATGCGCTTGCACGATGAAAGTTCCTCAAGGACTGTGCGCATGAAAGGCGCGGCCATGCGATTTGCGACGCGCACGGGAATGCCAAGCTCGCGCTCGACAGCGGCAGCGAGCTCCCCGTTGATGCGGTTTAGCGGCGAGCCCCCAATGGCTTCGTACCGTCTGCGCACTTCCTCAACCACCTCGGGTGCCGGTTCCTTCCCGTGAAAAATCGCTCGTACAAACAAGGGGATCTCGTCCGACGAATTAACGCTTCCGTGCGCGAAAAGAACACACGCATCCACGATTACCCGCCAACTTTGGAGTTCGCGTGCACGAAATCGATCACCGCTTGCACATTTTCGACTGGCGTCTCTGGCAAAATTCCATGCCCTAAGTTGAATACGTGTCCACGCCTACCGCTTACTTGGTCGAGCACGCGCTTCACGCGTGAAAGGAGGACCTCGCGCGGAGCAAACAACGCAACCGGATCGAGGTTGCCTTGAACCGCGCGATCGTAACCAACGATGTTCCATGCTTCATCGAGCGGCGTCGTTGTATCGACACCAATAACGTGACCGCCCGCGTCACGCATCACACCGAGAAGCGCTTGCGTCCCCGTTCCAAAATGGATCACGGGAACCCCCTTGCTCATCACGCTCGCCAGAATGGCTTTCGTGTGCGGCTGCACGAACTCGACGTAATCTTCACGCGACAGGTGCCCGACCCACGAGTCAAACAGTTGAATCGCATCTGCGCCCGCATCGACCTCTGCGCACAAAAGACGACGCACCACTTCCGCCAGCTTGCTCATGAGCAAATGCCACGCCTTGCTTTCGGAATACATCATGCGTTTGGTCTTGATAAAATGCGTGCTCTTACCGCCCTCAATGAGGTAGCTGGCAAGCGTGAACGGTGCGCCCGCAAAGCCGATGAGCGGCAACTTGCCCGAGAGCTCGCGTTTGATCAGCAAAACCGCATCGAGGACATATTGCAGTCCTTCGCCCGGCTCGATCACGCGAAGCGCTTCGATTTGAGCAAGGTCCGCAATGGGCTCATGAATCACGGGCCCTTCGCCTTTTGCAAATTCAAACGACGCTCCCATGGGTTCGAGCGGAAGCAAAATATCGGCGAACAAGATCGCCGCATCGACACCGAGACGCAGCGGCTGAAGCGTGACTTGCAGCGCAAGGTCTGGGGTGCGGCAAATTTCCAGAAGCGTGTGCTTCTCACGGAGCTTTCTGTACTCCGGCATGTAGCGCCCGGCTTGTCGCATAAACCATACCGGCGTTACGTCGACAGCCTCGCTTCGGCAGGCACGCAGAAAACGATCGTTCATCGGTCGAGCATCATACCGATTTTTTTACGCCTCGTTCATTCGAGACTCGCGCACGCAACTTGATGGCCTGCCAGGCCGACGGTGGGGCTCACAAGGAGAGTTCCCATGTCCACAGTCGGTTCAGTCACTTCACGCCCTACCCCCCCAATTGAACATCCCGAAGTTCCGGATGCCACGAATCAAACGCCCGCACCGCTACGGATTACTTCACCTGCAGCGAATGCGTCACCGTCAAACACGACCGCGATTTCCTCACGCACAGGCGCAATCGGCGTCGTAGTTTCGTCGTTCACGCTACAGACTGTTCGTCGCGCGGAAACATGCAAAGCAAGCATTTCGGCTCAAACCCCGCGCCTGTTGCTTGATCTCCGAGCGGCGCTTCCCGCGCTGAAGGCGTTCACGAAAGATTGCGTGGCCCTTGGCAAGCCCGCCGTAGATGCCGTGAAGCTTGTGCACCACTTGATGAAGATTGAAGCGCTCCTAGGGGCGCTTGAGGGCGAGGGCCTTGCCACCGTGGCTACTGGAGGTACCGCGGCGCCAATCACGGGTCCCGCCCTCGCGCTCACGGTCGCCGAGCTCGCGTATCACGCGTACGGCGCGGGAGAGTGCATAGGCAAGCTCATACGTGACATCCCGGAGGCGTTCCAAAGTGCAAAGGAAATTCGTGGTCACTTAGACGAGCTCACGCCGGGCCTGCGCAAGCTTCTTTCCGATCTGAGGCCCGTGATGTCCGAGTGCCTACCGGGATTACCGAAAAGCTCATGACTTCTGATTGTAGTTCGTGCTCTCGAGGGTAATCACATTGGTCTTCGATCGCGTCTCGCCCACGCTCGTAATGTACACGGCGGGTTGATCCTGCACCGGGCAAACTTTCTCGCACGCACCACAGCCAATGCACAGCGTTGGATCCACATGCGGACGTTGTAATTTCACCGTTTTCATCGGCGGGGCGGAACCATCTGCGCCAAATTTCGCATCGCGCATCGGAGCGTGGTCGACCTCTTCGACCCAAATCGCTTTGGGTGAGGTGGGGCAGAACTCTTCACACACGATGCATGGTGTGCCCATAGACCACGGCAAGCATCGACCCACGTCGTAGAACGCGGTGCCAATCTTAATGGGGGCTATGCCAAGGCCCATCTTTTCCTTCTCGGTAATCTTCTGAATCGCGCCTGTCGGGCACACTTGCCCGCAGAGCACGCACGAGTGCTCGCAGTAACCAACGCGCGCGATGAGAATGGGCGTCCAGAGGCCTTCGACGCCCCCTTCGAAGAACGCAGGATGAAGCGCGTTGTTTGGGCACACCTTCATGCATTCCGCGCAACGTATACAGCGCTCGAGGAACGCGCGTTCTTCCACTGCGCCCGGTGGCCGAATGAGTTTCGGGTGGTAGTTGACGTCGAGCGAGTCTGCAATGCGAGCGGCTGGAAGAAACATGGCCCCAGCGCCAATGGCTGCAAGAGCGGTCCGGCGATCTGTGTCAGGCTTTGTGATCGCGCTTTTGCGATTTGGCAGAAACCGAAACTTGATCACGTCTTCAGGGCATGCCGTCTCGCAGTTGAGGCACATGTGGCACTCATCTTGTCGCCACTTCACGCCGCCTTGCGGGCTATCGGCGCCTTGGCAGTGAACAAGGCACAAGTTGCAATCGGTGCACTTTGCATGATCCTTCTCCATGCCGAAGAGCGCGAAGCGTGAGAAAACGCCTAAAAATGCACCCAGCGGGCAAAGCACGCGACACCAGAACCGGGGAATAAAGCGGTTCATGAAGAGCACGGCCGCGAGAAGGAAAACGATGAACCACGTTTGATGGAAGAAGAACTGCTTGTTCTGCCAGACGGCGCGCGCGAGGAAATCCTGTGTGTTGTCGGCGCTGGCTTGGATGACGTGCACCGGAACTTCCTGGGCAGCACCAAGCGCGCGACCTGTGAGGTATTGCGCCGCGGGAATGACGCCAAGACCGATGGATCGAACCGCGATGCAGATGGGATCAAACATGCCACCGATGGCACTCCCGCCGATCGACGCAATCAGAAACGCATAGAGTAGGTAGTACTTCACGCGCTGATAGCCGTGCGTCTTGTTCGCCTCGACACGAGCCCCGCCACGGCCGTATCGACTGGGGAAGAGCCACGCGAAGAAGTGATGCAACGTTCCAAACGGGCAGATCCATCCGCAAAATACGCGCCCAAACACGAGAGTGAGCGCGAGCAGGCCGACACTCCACAAGAGGCCGCGGTAAACGGTGTGCGTGGAGAGAAACGTCATCGCCGCGACGAACGGATCGGCGAGCAAAAAACCTTCCACCGGAAGTGGCAGGCGCACGACGGCGTCGGCCTTTGCCGCGAAGCTACCGCGGAATCCGGTTTGAAAGAGGAAGTACATGAACAGGCCGAAGAAGAAGACCTGCGAAAAACGACGAACCCACTTGAGGACTGTGATCGTTTTTCGCGCCGGAATCCCCGACCCCGGAAGTTTCTTCGCGCCCTTCTTGGGCTTGACCATCACGGCCGGCGGCGACACGACCGCGGCTGCACTCAAAGGCTGCAGAGGCACTTGGTCGCGCGGCGTTCCAAGTCCGAGCTCGTCGCTGAGTTGAGACATCCGCAACCGCGTGCGTTCGGCCATCTTTTGAGAATCGAGGGCCGACTGCTTTCCCGGCATCGTTGGCACAAGTTCAGTGGGGCGATCGAGTGCATCCACCGCGCCGACCTTGCCCGTTTTCCAAGGAATTGGCGTTGGGTCGACTTGCCCTGTGCGCGAAAACTCAAGCTCGAGGTGTGCAGCATCAAGCTTTACTTGTCCGTGCGGTTGTCGCGGGTGCACGTCACACCTCCTTCAACCGGAGGTTCTCCCAGTACATCGTGCCGAGCCCTCGCTCGTGCCCCATCTTGAGATACGGAAGGTTGTCGCGATGTTGGCCGATGAGCGTTGCGCCGTACGCATCGATAGCGACCTGGTCGACCGACGCGATAATAGTGTGCATGTCTTTTGCGTCGTCGATGTTGCCACCCTGAGGACCGTTGCGCATGAGCACACGAATGGCGTCGACGATGCAAAGCGTGGGGCGCATGAACGTTGCCAAGTCGGCGATGGAGGTGTCGATGTTTTGATGCAGCCGATTGCGACGACCTCCCAGCACGCCGTACCAATTTTTCATGGCCGCTGTGTACTTGGCGAGGTTGTGGTGTTTGGCGACTGGAACGTTGATGACTTTGTCGGCATCGACGAGCGTCGTGAACACGGGCCATTCGTCGAGCACGTCGCCTTTCAATCGCATGGATCGAAAACGATGCTCGGCTGGAAGCACGACTTGCGCGCCCACTGCGTACGCCGCACGCCATATGCCCGAGCGTTGAAAGCAGCGATTGGGATCGTTGCACGACCCGTCCGCCACGATGACCGTCTTTGCGCCTGCGTCGTAGGCCAACTTGATGACCGCAGCGACGACGTCCGGATTCGTGTTGGCGGCGTGAACGGGCATGCGATCCCAGCCGATGTTTGGCTTGATGACCACAACATCACCGCGGCTGATGAACCGCTTGATTCCACCGAGTGCGTCCACGGCTCGACGCACAAGTTGTTCCGGCGATGGGATTTCCTCTTCCGTCGCGTCTTTTGGCGCCTTCGCGACTGCGAGCTCCGCAAACTCGGCGGCACCACCCTTAAGTCGATAGTCGCGCACTTGCCTGGCTTGGGTTGACTCGGCCACGCCAAAGCCGCCTTTGTCCCAGCGGACACGACCCAGCGCTGCGGCACCGGCAATCAACCCCGTGGACGCACCGACGCGGACAAGCAGCTCCCGTCGACCGTGAACAGTCGAACTATCTGGAACTGACCTGCCTTTGTCTTCCGCCACGCGATACCTTCCCTACCGTCACATCGTAACGAACGCCATCAAACCCCAACGCATACGCGAGGGTACGGGTCTCTCTAGTTTACTGGACAAGCCGCACGATCGCGAGAGAAGTGCGAAATTTCCCGTGTTTTCAAGGGTTCTCGCCTTGCCAAAGTCCGCGCAGGTCGCCATCCGGCGGCAATCTGTGGCAGAAGGGCACGACGCGATGGAAGGCCGAGCCACTCAGCGAATACTCCGAGGTCCGCTCGCATGGGAGGCCGCGCGCTTCGGTATTCCGCTCGCGCTTGGGATGCTTCTGCAAAACCTCTTCAACCTCGTCGACGCCTACCTCGTAGCTCATCTGCCGGTCGGAGAGGCGAGCGCCGCGATTGGGGCTGTTGGCTTCTGCGATCAGATTGCAGCGATCGGAACGATCATCAGCTACGGCATCTCGACCGGAACGAGTGCGCTGATTTCAAGGCATCAAGGCGCCGGCGATCAGGATTCGATTCGAAGAGACAGTTGGCAGTCGATTCTCGTGGTCGGAACGTTGTCGGTGATCTTCGGGATCGCCGGGATTGTCTTCGCGGGGCCCATCGTTCGCACCGTCGTCGGCGCGAAGGGACCGGTGGCCATCGTCGCCACTCGCTATCTGCGCGTAATGCTCGCCGGCGGTTTCACGATCTTTTTTCTCCTTCACCTAACGACGCTCCAGCGCGCGCTTGGTTCATCGAAAACGCCGGTGCTCTTGCTGGCTCTTGGGAATCTGCTCAACCTGCTGATCGCCGTCGCGATGATCTTTGGCAACGGCGACTATCCGCCGGCATTCGGTTGGGCACGATGGTACGCAACGCTCCTCTACATTCCACCCATGGGCATGCTTGGTGCCGCGTGGGGAACAATCCTCGCGCGCTTTTTGGTGCTCGGACCGATCGTGTACCTGCTCATTCGGCGGTTTCCGATGGTCCGCCCGCCAGCGACAGACCGCGGTCCCGATCGCGAACGCCTTCGCACGTTGCTTGCTATTGCGTTGCCCTCGAGCGCCCAGTTCGTGATTCGCATCATCGGCATGTTGGCGATTA
>JAHFDX010000748.1 GCA_023248785.1 Myxococcales bacterium | reverse complement strand
ACGTACCCTACCCGCGCATTGCCGCCTTGGTAGCCAACTCACTGCGCAGCGAAAGCGATGACTTCAAAGCGTGGCTCTCAACGGCTCTCGATGAAGACACGCATCGCACGCCGCTTTCATTGTCATTCTTTGCTCATCCTCACGGCGGTTGCGTTCGGGCGGAAATCACAACCAATCCCGCAGCAAAGCGCGACAGGATTGAGCGCGCAGTAAAAATTACGAAGTGGCATATGCTACGCAAAACCGGACTGAACCTCCGACAATGGCTGCTTGCCGGGCGCGTGACTGACCCGGACGATCCAAAAGACGCAGCCGCCACCGCCGAGACAGCGGCCTATTGGAATCTTACGCGTCGGTCCAATACGCAACCGCAGTTCCGCGCGATCGTCGAGGGTTACGAATCCGTCCCAACGGTTTCGCCAAACAAGCCGGCGTTTCGAACACCCATAAGCACACAATCACGTATTGAACGCGGTCAGCCCGATGTATGGATTGCACTCGAGCATCCATGCGTTCTTACGCGAGAATCGCCATTGCATTCAGGACTCTCGGCGCTCACCCTGACAACCTTCGCGCACGCCCACCCGCAGGCACGAGATGTCGTCCTTGAACCTTGGCTCGTGCGTGGAAAAGCGGGCCTTGTTGGGCATGCGTCAAAGACCGCCGGCGAGTCACCCATTGAGCTCGCAAATCGCGTCGCGTATGCGGTTGCTACCGCGCTCTTTGCGACGCCAATCACGGTCGAACATGTGAGCGTCGCGCAACGCTATCAATCTGCACTCTCCAGTACAGCCCACGTAGCGTCACTTCACGCATTGATCACCTCGTTATCGAGTCCAACGCCTTCCGTGTGGGCCCCCTTTGGAAGTCCACACGGCACGTATGCGTTTTCGCTTGGACACTTGCGTGCGTGGCGATCGTCTCTTCCGACCCAAGGATGGACCACGCGTATTCTCGCAAATGAGAACTCAGGCCAAGTTCGCGCGATCGAGGACACGTTGCAAGCGCTCATCGAATCGCTTCCCGTCCGCCCAAGTCATTGTGCAGCGCCCGCGCCACTTGAAATATCCGCGCTCGTTGGCGAAGGCCTCGTCGTCTATCCGTTACCTGAATCAATACCGCTTTCGGCCGCACTCACCGTTCCGCATTTGCTCAACGAGACATTGCCACCCGGGTATTACGCACGCACCGATATACCAAGCGGATGGCTCATCGTGACAACGCCGACAGGCATCGACCCCACATCGGTCGATTACGCCGTGCGGCGTGCGGCTCGGAATCTCGATGCGCAATTGACGGAGACGACCCTTGCTCATTTCGCCACAGTTGTCTTTGGAACCCCCAAGATGCGCCTGTTCGCCGTAAACGAACGGAGGATCTCGCGAAGTGACGTCCTCGCCGTTACTCGAGTCATCGCAGAGGCGAAGGCGCCATCCACAGTCGGGGGCATCCCTCGTCCATGACGTCACTTCCACCCGCATTTATGGTCGATGACACACGCCTACGCCTCTTTCGCAACGGCGACGAAGCGGTGGCCCGGATGATTTCGGCGATTGAGGAGGCAAAATCTGAAGTGCTCCTTGAAATGTACTGGATCGGTGACGATTCCGTCGGTCGCTCCGTCAGACAAGCCCTCGCAGATGCACAAGCGCGGGGCGCGAAGGTGTACGTCATCTACGACGCCTTCGGGAGCTTTGCCATCAACGAAACATGGTGGCAGCCGCTCCTGCGCATCGGCGGAAAGATCCACGAGTACCACGCGCTATGGCCTCCCGCTCGCATACGTCGAATGGAACACTTCGAGCGCCGCGATCACAGAAAGATACTGGTGGTCGACGACGCGCAGGCCTTTGTCGGCGGACTCAACCTCGCCTTACCCTGGCTTTCAGAGGCCCGCGGAGGTGCGGGCTGGCGGGATGATGTACTCGAAGTGTCCGGCCCGGTGGTCTCCAATATTCGCGCCTTGTTTTACCAGGTGTGGAGTCGCGAAACGCTCACGCCACGTCCACGCGACGTCGCACGTTCGTTTCAACATCAAGACAAGCGCGTATGGATCACTGCGAGCCAATGGCGACACGTGCGAAGCGTCCGGCGCGAGTACCTGCATCGCATTGCGCATGCCAAGTCACGCGTGGCCATTGCCAACTCATACTTCGTGCCCGATCGTCGCGTTCGTCAAGCGCTTCGCCTTGCATGCCAACGTGGGGCAAATGTCCGCGTGATGGTGCCTCTGCGCAGCGATCTTCCCTTCGTGCAATGGGCCAGCGAGGCGCTCTTCGAGGGACTTCTGCGCGACGGCATACAAATTTACCAACTGGGTGGAACGATGTTGCACAGCAAGACGGCCATCATCG
>JAHFDX010000112.1:7411-9038 GCA_023248785.1 Myxococcales bacterium | reverse complement strand
AGCTCGACACCATCGAAACCCGCTTTGCGCGCCCGCGCAGCCGCATGGCCGTATGCATCGACGATCGCGTCAATTTCGGCGGGCGACAGCATGTCGACGGTTTGCCGCCAGCCGGAGCGCGAGATCTTTAGAAAGTGAATAATCTGCGGCACGATTCGGCTCGGTCCGGCGTCGTGGCAGCGCGTCGCAAGATCAGAAAGAGCCGGAATAAATTCGTCGCCCGAGATTCGGAGCAACGGGCCACTCTTTGAGGAGTGCACGGCCATGGCCTCGACGACGATGAGCCCGGGATGGCCTTGGGCAAAACGAGTATAGCGCGCGCGGATGTCGTCGTTGACAAGGCCATCTTCCCCAGACAGACGCGTCACCATCGCTGGAAGGACAATGCGGTTCGGCAATGTCATGGTGCGGATAGGAAACGGTTCGAACAGAAGGCTCATACACCCTCCAGCGGCTGCTTCGGCAAGAGGTGTGAGGCGATGATTAACTTTTGGATCTCCGTCGTGCCTTCATAAATGCGCAGTGGACGAATGTCGCGGTAAAGCTTCGCGACTACCCCATCTTCTAGCACCCCTCGTCCGCCAAGAAGTTGGACCGCAGAATCGATCACGCGCTGCGCTGCTTCGGTTGCATGCATCTTCGCCATCGCCACTTCAGCGGGAGCACTCTGCCCTGCATCCTTGGCCCATGCCGCCCGGTATACGAGAAGGCGAGATGCTTCGAGATCGATCGCCATCTCTGCGACTTTCGCTTGGACCATTTGAAAATCAGAAAGCCTCTGCTTAAATTGTACTCTGGACGTTACAAATTGCGCGGCCTCGTCAAACGCTCGTTGAGCCATTCCCACGGCGGCCGCTCCCACCGAAGTTCGAAACACATCGAGCGTCCCAAGCGCAAGGCGCAGGCCTACGCCCACAGCGCCAAGAAGCCGCCCGCGTGCATTGGACAGAATCAGTTCGCCGAGGGGATGATCACTCCCCGTCCGTTGCGCTCGAAGCTCTAACCCAGGGTCAGTTCGCTGCACGACAAACGCGCTAATTCCTTTTTTTCCTTGGGCCGGATCCGCGTTCGCAAACACAACAAAACTGTCTGCAATGCCCACGTTCGAGATGAGCCATTTGTGACCATGGAGACGCCACTCGCCGCAAATGTGCTCCGCGCGTGTCGTTAAGGAGGCAACATCGCTTCCGGCCTCTGGCTCTGTGAGCGCGAACCCGGCAATTCGTTCGCCCGCTAGGTACATTTGAAGGCTCGCCGCATCGTCCTGCACGAGCACCCGCGGATACGTGCCAAGTCCTTGCACCGCAAATACGGCGTCGGCGAGCGGCGAGTGGTAGGCGAGTTCTTCGCGCGTCAGACACAAGGCTCTCACGCTGACCGAGTCTGCAGAAAATGATTCGCCTCCAAACCTTACAGGCAACAGCGCGCCAAAAAAACCCGCTCGGCCAAGCGAAGGCCCCACATCCGACACGCGCTCTTTAGCCAACCCCAAACACCGAATGCGATCCTCGAGCCCAGTCGCCCACGCAACATGGGCGGGCGAAAAGAACATCGGAAGCGCTTGTACGGTGCGTGCTGCAAGCCCCATGGTCACTTGTCCCGGAAAGGAAATGGCGCGCCTGCAAAG
>JAHFDX010000112.1:2120-7401 GCA_023248785.1 Myxococcales bacterium | reverse complement strand
GCGGCGAACGCTTTTGATTCCAGGCATCGTGCGCCGTTCGAAAGTCCGAATGTTGCATGCAGATGGCCTGCGCCTGGGCCTCTGCCTCAATGGCAGAAGCGAGAGACAAGGTATGTTCACTCTCAAGCATTTGCTTCGTCATTGAGTGCGCAAATGCGGGACCTGACGCAAGACGTTCCGCCAGCGCGCGCGCAGTGGTAACGCAATCGCCCTTCGCAACGACGCGGTTTACAAGACCGATGGCAAGAGCCTCCTCTGCACCAATAATGTCGCCTAAAAAGAGAAGTTCGGCGGCCCTCCCCAATCCGATCACGCGCGGTAATAAATACGCGGCACCCATGTCTGCGCCGCAAAGTCCTACACGCGGAAAGACAAAGCCAAACTTGGCCGTCTCGGACGCAATTCGAAAATCACAGGCAAGGGCAATGACCGCTCCGGCCCCCACCGCTGCCCCATTGACCGAAGCTACGATGGGCTTTCGGCATGCGCGCATGTTTGCAATGAGGGCGCCGGTTGTCCGAGTGAACGCAAGTAAGCCCTTCATGTCGCGTGCGAAAAGCTCGGAAATAATGTCGGCCTGATCGCCGCCTGAACAAAACCCCCGACCTTCGCCTGTGAGCAAGACGGCTCGAACCTCGTCCTGTCGATCGAGCGCAGCGAACGTATCGCGTAGCTCCTCGTAAATAGCGAACGTAAGCGAGTTCAATCGGTCGGGGCGACAGAGCGTGATGGTGGCAACGTTCGAGGTTACTTCGTAACGAAAGCCCGTTGGTTGAATGCCCATGGTTAACTCCGAGCCTCGTTGCGAAGATGGTCGCGCAACTCTCCCAGAACGCGTCCGAGTACCGCTCGGTCGTCTTCCGCAACCCGTGAAAATAGCGCGCCCACATCGCGGGCATGCTTCTTCGTCATTCCGTCGATAAGTTTTCTCCCCCTTTTGGTGAGATGAACGCGGGCAAGCCGCCGATCGAGCGGGTCAACCGTCCGCCTCACAAGTCCGTCACGCTCGGATCTCGCAACAATACCAGTTACATTTCCAGCGGTGACGAGCATCCGCCTACTGAGTTCCGACAGAGTCATTCCGTCCCGACGCATCAAGTTAGCGAGCAAATCGAAGCGTGCGAGCGAGGTGCCATCTTTTGCCGCCTCTTTTCGCAATTGACCGAGGATCAAATTGTGACATTCAAGGAGCCGCAGCCAAACCGAGAGTGCCGACGGATCGGTGCGCAAACGCAACGGTACGTCGGCCACAGCAGTGTCCGCGCTATCTGAGAGGGCCGAGCGCAAAAAGCGGGCACGGTCACTCATCGAGACTCCCCCGGAAGCACCGCCGTACCTTCGATTTCAACAAGCGCTCCCGGCTCGAGGAGCCCCGCCACCTTAACGAGACTCATCGCCGGATAATATTTGCCAAGCCTCGAACGCCAACCCTCTCCAATCGCCTTCGTCGCCGCTCGATATGCATCCATGTCGGTTACGAATACGAGCAGTTTGACAAGATGTTCCGAACCGCCGCCGGCCGCGTGGACGACGGAAATCACATTGTCGAGCGCCTGAAGAAACTGGGTCGCAAAATCGCTGCTCACAATGCGCGCATCGCGGTCCCACGCGATCTGCCCAGAGATGTAAAGCAATCTCCCGGACGGAACGATCAGGCCGTCGGAATATCCTCGTGGCTTTGGAAAATGTGTCGGCCGAATGATCTTTTCGTTCATAGCTTCCTCATGTCATGACCTGACCACCGTCGATGGGAATCGAGGTGCCGTTCAATCCGCGTGCCTTTTCACTACATAAGGCAAGAACCACATGGGCGACTTCGCGCGGTTCGATGAGCCGCTTTTGGGGATTCATCGCCTCCAACGCGCGCTTCGCATCGCTGGGGGAGCGGCCCGTTTTCTTTGAAATATTCTCGATGGCGACGCGACACATGTCCGTCTCGACAAATCCGGGACATACACAATTTGCAGTCACGGCCGTTCGTGCAAGCTCGACTGCGAGTGCGCGCGTCAAACCCACAAGCGCATGCTTCGACGCGCAATACGCAGACGTGTACGCGTATCCGGTTAGTCCCGCATTCGAGGCAACGTGAATGATACGGCCAAAGCCGGAGCCGATCATCGAAGGCACGAGTTGTCGTGCAAGCCAAAACGCCGGCGTGACGTTGACCGCGAACGCTTGGCTCCACATTGCATCGTCTGTTTCGGCAAGCGTCGCGCTGGGGGCAATACCAGCGTTGTAGACGCTAATCGCGATGGGGCCGAGCGTTTGTTCCACGCCGAGAACAACTCTGTGCAGGGCGTCGCGGTCGGTTACATCACATACAACCGCGATGCCGTTCGTCTCCCCTGCCACCGTCGCAAGCTTGCCTTCGTCGCGTCCGATAAGCGCTACCTTGGCCCCAGATAGCGAGAGGACCCGCGCGATCTCAGCGCCAATTCCTCGGCTCGCGCCCGCAATGAGTGCGACTTTGTTCTCCAATGAGCAAAGGGCCATACGCGCGATTGCTTTACACCTAAAGAACTCGCAAAACAATTGATGCAGATGACGTATGGTGATGACCCGAAAGATGGCAACTCTCGCCGATCTTTATGCGTTCGAGCGAAATGCGATCGTGGTCGCAAGCGCTGGAACGGGCAAAACGCATGCTCTCGTGGGCGTGATTGTTCATCTTCTGCTTGGCGCATCTACGATGGGCGGACGGGCGTTCGGCAAACCCGTGCTCCCCGCACGCGTGGTGGCGACAACGTTCTCGCGTAAGGCTGCAGCCGAGATTCGCGAACGCGTGTCCAATTGCCTTGATGACATGGCCCAATGCAAGCCAGGTGCGCGCTACCTACACGACCTTGCGATGGCGTGCGAACGTGCGCACATTTCTGCATGGAGCGAGTCAGAGATTGCCCACCGCGCAGCGCGTGCACTGCGCGACGTGGACTCCATGTTCATCGGAACGATGCATTCGCTCTCAGCAAAGATCGTTCGTGAGCATGCGTTCGAATTCGGGTTGCCTGCTGACTTCACGTTTACGGACGATGTTGCGACCCTCGAACTCGCAACGTTGAGCGTTCGCGAGGCCATTGAACGAGCGCTCACCGGCGATGCACACATTCGCGATGCGCATACAATAGGGAGGCTGCTTGCCGCGTATGGAGCCGGCATGAATGGCTTTGTAGACGACCTCGCCACCAATCTGAACATCCTCGGAGAGACTTTCGATGGAGCTGCTGGGCTGGAGATCGGATGCAACCGAGCACGCACCGAAGAGAGGATGGCCAAGATTCGCTCGGTTCTCGAAGACTCAAGAGACGATCCGGACGCGAAGGCACAAATCGACGAGGCGCTTGCGCTTTGGAAACAACTGGGCACGGACGACGACTGGAAACGCGTGGAGGACATTATCGTTGCCCTACGCCGCACGCGCCGGTCGAAACAGCTCGCATCGTCGCTGAAGGTGCTTCTTCCGGGCAATTCCGGCCCCGAAGTTGTGCGCGAGCTCTTTTTTCGCGTTCGCGACTGCGATGAGCTCGACAGAGCCGAACACCTCGTGCAACGCATTCTTCTCGACGCAGAAAAGGCGCAGCTCGAACGGACGACGCGCCTGGGGGTCGTTTCGTTTGCGCAAATTCAAAAGCTTGCCGTGAATGCACTGCGGACACATCCGACGATTGCCGCGTGCGTGGGGGCATCGATCGATGCATTGCTCATCGACGAATTTCAAGACACCTCGGGTATGCAACGCGATCTCCTTCTTCACCTTTGGGAGCGCGAGCCGGAAGCCCGAGCGCCATACGAGCCAGCATCGCTAAAGAGGTTGAGACCTCATGGCCTTCTGGTCGTTGGCGATCGGAAGCAGTCCATTTACTCATTTCGCGGCGCCAACGTTGCCTTGTTTGCAGACCTCGCCACGCACCTGGCGGGCCCCTTGGCCGCTCGTGCATTCGGGGTGGAGCGCGCCGACTCCGTGGACCCTGCCTCCATGGAGTGTGGCGACGCATTGTTTCTCGCGCTTCAAGAAAATCGACGCAGCCTCTCACCGATTCTCGAGACCATTAACGCGTTTAGCGCTCATCGATTTTCCAAGGCGTCTTGCGCGGCGTTCGACGTTTGCTATCACCCAAAGACCGAAGATCTGACCTCACCTGATGACCGCACAGCAGGTCTGCCCCAGGATCACGTTCGCTGGATCGCCGTGCCAACCGGCCTTCGCAGCGAGGACCTGCGCCATCAAGTGGCTGAGGCCGTCGTTGCGTGGATTGCCTCGTGCAACGGCGCGATCGAAACGGTGCGCTACCGTGATTTTGCGATCCTTTCGTCACGGAACGAGTCACTGCGAATCGTCGCCCATCACCTTCAAAAGGCAGGTATTCCGTACGCATTTCCGAGCGTTGGGTACTGGGATACCGAAGAGGTCAACGATCTGATGGCGCTCATGCGGTGGCTGGTGGACGCCGAAGACACCGTAGCACTTCTCGGCGTTCTCCGAGGACCGTGGGTTGCCCTCGATGATGCGAGCATCGCCGCAATCGCAACCGCATGCGAAGGACTACCGAAAACACACGAGGCATTGATCGACCTCGAGCTCAACGTACTTGAGGCTACGGATCGGGCGCCGTTTAGCGCATTCGTTACTTTTGCGCGCGATCTTGTGAAGATGGATGGCGCGGCGCAACCTTCGGACATTTTGCGAATCTCCATGAAGGCACTGCAGCTTGACAGTGTTTTCGCCGCACTCGACCGCGGGCAACAGCGCATCGAAAATGTTCAAAAATTGATCGATTTTGCAGAGAGCTTCGGCTCCTCGCGAGCATTCGTCGACGCGTGGAGAGAGCGTCGAACCGATGCGCGTGAGCGTGAGGCTGCCACGTTTTTTGATGAAGACGACGCCGTACGCCTTCTAACCGTCCATGCAAGCAAGGGCCTTGCATTCCCACGGGTCGTTTACATCGATTACGACCGCACGAGCACGCGCGCACAACGACGCTCGATCTTGACCTCGCTCGGCCACGACGGGACCCCAGCTCGACTCTCGGTTCGACTTGGTCTTCACGGGAGCGTCACCGTGAGTTCCGCCGCGCGCGAACTCATCAAAGAAGAAACCGCTCAGCGCGAGCTAGCCGAAGATGCGCGTGTTTCGTATGTGGCCATTACGCGCGCAGAACGCGAACTCGTTTTTGTAGGCCCCGACAACACCTCAGGGATTGAGGGCCACGTTCTTCAGAGACTCGCAGACACAAAGATGCTCACGAAACAAGACGCGCTGCCTCTTGCACCCGTCACGCGAGCG
>JAHFDX010000112.1:0-2110 GCA_023248785.1 Myxococcales bacterium | reverse complement strand
CGAACCTACGTTCGTACCACGAGTGAGCGAAGTCGTTGTTGCGAGCACTCACCTCGTCGATTACGCGCTGTGCCCGAGACGGTTCGAGCTCTTGCATCTTCTCGGCCTACGCGATCGCGCACCCTCCATTCGCAAGACGGCGAATCGCGAGACGAAAAACCCCACCGACGCTACGACGGCCCAGAGTGCGCGAGACGAAGGGGTGTTGCTTCATGCAGTTCTCGAACACATCGATCTGCGTTGGCTTGGGCACGACGATCCTGCGCAAGGGGTTGAGCGCGCGCTGATTCACCATGGCATCGATCCAAGCCATCCTCGATTTTCCGTTCTGGAGCAACGGATCGCCCAGTTCTTGCGGTCCGATTACGCCCGAGAAGTGGCTCACACCCGTGCCACCGTACTGCGAGAGGAAGCGTTTGCCGTGCCGGTTCGAGGGCCATCCCCTGACGGAACCATTTGGGTTCGAGGGTCAATCGACATGATCGTGCGTTGGCCATCCGGCAATGTGGACATTGTCGACTACAAGAGTTCACTCGCGGGTAGTTCAAACGAACGCTATCGCGTTCAACTTTCGGCCTATCGCGCGGCCATCCTCCATCGAGAAGGATCGGGCGTCCTCGTTCGTACAGGGCTCGTTTCGCTTTCCGAGGGCGAAGCAGAACCGCGATGGCTCGTCGCGGACGTCGACATTTTTGAATACGCCGCGCGCCTCGTACGTTCGCGTCTTGCATCACGATTCAACCTTATTGCGCCCTCTGGTTGTCGGGCGATTTCGTGCGGCTTTGTTACTTACTGCCACGAAGGAAGCCATGGCGCGCAGACGACCTTCGTTAAGGAATGAAACATGTGACGTCTGCGTCACGACCACAGAATCGACAAGCGTGAGTCCGACGTGATGCGCGGCGACGGCGACCGCGTTAGAAAACTCAACGTCCTCTTTGCTTGGGGTGGCGTCCCCACTGGGATGATTGTGAACGAGGACAAAGGCGCTGCACGAAATCGCAAGCACGGTGCGCAAAACGAGGGGGAGAGAAATCATCATGTGGTCCGAACCGCCCTGTGCAATTCGCCGTGCGCCCAGAAGCATCGACCGACGTGACAATCCCAAAACCCAAAGTTCTTCGTGAGCAAGATGGGTGAGATGTGCTTGTCCCCATACAAAAACGTCTGCACTGCTCGCGATGTGAAATGCCGATTGATCGATTTCCGTTTGCGTCCATCGTCTCGCAAATTCGAGAACGTTTTCGACCCGATCACGCACCGATTGCGGCAACTGGCCAAGCTGCTGCTTCTTCACCAAAAGAGAAAGCGGAGAGCCCGCTTGGTCCGCCCACCCATCAACCTCGTGAAGTCGCGATGTCCCGAAGACACCTTTCACAAGCTCGAATTCGGCTCGATTTGCTCCGTCGCTCACGCTGACGAGAAGATGCACGCCACGAGCCACGCCTCACGGCCAAAAAACGCAGGGTTCCCAGGGCTCGATGACTGTCCGTGCCAATTTTAATGACCTCGGCATCTTTCCAGGCCGACTTGCCGATGCACTCACCTTCGTACGTGAACGTGCGCCCCTCATCGTTGCTAATGAAACTGTGCATGGCTCGGCTTAGGGCGATTGGGCCCTGGCTGTCCCTTAATTACGGGCGTCTCGCGACCGTCCATGAAATAGTGGTGCGAGCTGCATTCCGATTCATATTGGCGCACATAGGCGCTGTTTTCATGGCCACAGCTCCACACGCGGCGGCGGCACCTCCAATGCCTGAGTCGGCAAAGCCCTTCGAGCAGGAGCCCCTATCCGCCAACAAGCCCCATGGCAAGTTCGGGGCAATCGTAACTTTCAGCCCCATAGTCTTGGGCCTCCCAAGCTTTGCTATTTATTCGGGGGTCGTCCTGGGGCGGCGCGCAGTCCTCGTGAGCGCGGGCGACTATTGCACCTTCAACGCAGGCCCAGTCTACACGCTACTAGCCATGAACACGCCACTTACGCGCTACGTTGTGCATGCAGTGCATTTCGTCGGCGCGAGTTCGTGCAAAGACCTCTATGCCCTTGAAGGGCGCCCCTCCTTTCGGTGGGTCGTGCTCGAATACGCCAAACCCCTCAATCTTCCCATCG
>JAHFDX010000747.1 GCA_023248785.1 Myxococcales bacterium | reverse complement strand
ATGGTCAAAACGGCCGCGGTAGTGATGACTTAGCCCCCCTGAACTGGCGGAATCAACGCAACTACGTCGCCGTCCGCAAGGCGCTCGCATTCGACAATAAAACTCTCGTTCTTGGCCATGCGAATCGAATTTCGATGGTCGCGCAACGCGGGATACTTGCTTTCGAGGTGTGCGCGCAGGTCGTCGGTTGTGCGAAGTGACGCATCGATGGCTTCTTCTTCGCGACCGCACACGTCGCGCATGGCAGCAAAGTAGAGCACCGTGACACGCATGCAGCATGGAGCCTACCATTGGACGAGCGCGCGCATGTCGAGCATGTGGGATTGGATCGGTAAACTCGGAGATCTTGCTCGCACCAAGCAGGCCTATGTGCTTGCGACGGTGACGAATGTGTCCGGGTCCGCCCCGTGCAACGTCGGCGCAAAGGTCGTTGTGACGGCGACCGAATTTTGGGGCACGGTCGGGGGCGGACACCTTGAGCAGCTTGCCCTTGAGGAAGCACGCAAACGACTTGGATCGGGAGAGTCCGGTGCTGCCCGCTACCCCCTTGGTGCAAAGACCGGACAGTGCTGTGGGGGCGTAGTCGATTTGTTTTTCGAAGCGACAGTACAGGGGGCGACGCTGTACGTGTTTGGCGTCGGACACGTCGGCCAGTCTCTTTGCCAAGTACTTGACGGAACGCCGTTTCGTGTGATGGCCATCGACGAGCGACGCGAATGGATTGACGCCGCTGCACTTCCTCTATGCGTTGAGCGATGCGATGAACCGTGGGACGTGTTTGTCGATCGAGCGGCGTGGGGCGAGGCTACGTATGCCGTTGTGATGACGCATCGACACGATACGGACCAGGAGATCATCGGTGCGCTCATTCGTAAGCAAGCACGTTACATAGGTCTCATCGGCAGCGACGTGAAGTGGCGGCGCTTTTCGGATCGCCTGCGTGCTCGCGGGGTGAGTGACGAGATGCTGGCAAGAGTGCGGTGTCCTGTGGGACTTCCAACCGGTGGAAAGGCCCCACGCGAAGTGGCCATTAGCATCGCGGCGGAGCTGCTTGCGACGTACTACGCAAGTCGTTGAAGCGACGGCACGGCCGCCTTCCTTTCATTGAGACGTAAGAGTGCCGCTCCCCTCGCGGAGCGTCGATGCTATGTGCGACTCATGGTTTTGCAAAGAGGTGCAGCCGCGCTGGGGGGTGCGGTGTGCGGGATGCTTCTTCTTTCACAGGCATGTTCAGGATCGCACGACGCGTCGGTTGTAGACCTGGCAACCGATGCGGCAGTTTCGGCGAGCGATGCGCGGAGTGATTCGTCGCCCGCCGATTCTTCGGTGGTCGACGTTCTCGCCTCTATTGATATCGAAACAAGCTGTCGCGTCTATTGGGATGAAGAGCGCGCCTGGCAACAGCGCTGCGGGGAGCCTTCGATGAGCTCCGAGCGCATGACCGAGCTTCGTCTGCTCGCAACGAATGCGTGTGCGCGACGGATGGCAAGTTTCGGCAACGTACAGGCGAGCGAACTTTCGGCATGCGCGGCGAAGTATGCAGCGTCAACGAATTGCGACGAGATCCCGTGCGAGCTTCCCTACGGGATCGCCAAGGCAGGAACGGATTGCGGCAGCGACAGCCAGTGCGCAAGTGACGTCTGCATCATCGAGTTCGGCAACGTGTGCGGTACTTGCGACGATGCTCTCCCAGGTGGATCCGATTGCAGTGACGGCACGTCGTGCGCGGCAGGCCTTATGTGCGAAAAGAACAAGTGCACAAAGATCATAGAAGCGCATCTCGGAGAAGCATGCGGTCCCGATGGAGCCATCTGCGCGGGAACCATGGCTTGTTCGAAAGGCAAGTGCGCACAGGTCCCGTCAAAGGCGCAAGAGCCGTGCCTCAATGGTGTTTGTGGACTCGGGTTCTACTGCAACAACAAAGATAAATGTGCATCTTATGGTTACGTAAAGGTTGGCGACGCGTGTGGCGATAGCAAGCGATGCGAGAAGGGCGAATGTTCCAACGGCAAGTGCAAGGCGCCGGCAGCAATAAGCGAAGCGTGTGGCAACGGCACCTACTGCGATGCGCACCTTGTTTGCCGTGAGGGCACGTGCGCCGTCGACGATCCAACCTGGTGTTCGGCTCGACCTTAGCGCTACACGAAGTGTCGATGTCCTTCTGAATCGAACCACAAGAGCCGGTCGAGAACCTGTGCGGCGGTCAACGCGACTTCCTTGTGCGTGTTCGCCAATTCCAGAAGCGGCTCGCGAAAGACATCCACGTTCCCGCAAAACCACTCAATCATTGTTACAAATTCCTGCGCGTCCGCTCGTGACTCGCCAAGGACAAATGCCCGTGCGGCTTCGGGCATGAGGGGTACCG
>JAHFDX010000746.1 GCA_023248785.1 Myxococcales bacterium | reverse complement strand
CCGGCGTTTGCTTTGCGGCTTGCACGACAGCGGGAGCCGCAACCCCAGTTGAAGCGATGCCAAGTATGCCAACACCCGCAAGTACACAGATGTTTCGGAAAACGCGTCTGTTCATTGCACCCTCAAATGGCAGAGTCCTCACGCACGCCGTGGGACACGAGTTCTGCATCAGATAACACGTATATCGCGCATGGAATTGCGCAAGCCCCCCCGAAAGGAGACCGATTTTCCTTGGGTTATTCGACAACCCGGCTCATCACACGCGACCAGGGATCGGCACCGAGCGCGATGGCTGCATCCTGCAATGATGAGTGAGGGCCGGGAAGATCCGCAATTTCCATCGTCCTCGCGCCTCGGCAAGCGGCCTCGCGAGCCGCCGCCACAACGAGAGTGGCAAGCGCATCGGGTTCCGTCGATTCGGGTTCAAGCACGACACGCGCAAGGGTGGCTCGGTAGCCAGCCAAAAATGGCGGGTCGAGTCTCGAAAGAACGAGGGTGGCACTGCCGACCACTCCGCGGCCTCGACGTTCGATGACCCATTCGCTGGCGTCAGGTCTCTTGTCGCGCAAATAGCGTGCGATCGATTCAACGAAGGACGCCTCAAGTGCACGTGGTGGATCAAATCTCCGATCGCCACGTTCTCGCCTTCGATCCGCGAGGATGCCCTCACAGCGCGCGAGGGCCAGAGCGTCATCGACAATCGCTTTTCGTGCGCGCCACTCGACAGACGAAAGCGGCCCGAGCTGTGTCGACATACGTGCGGTCCACGCTACCGTCGAATAGAAGGCACGCTCGTAGAATGTCCGCGCAGGATTCGCCTCAAGGACTTCGGCAGCCAGTACGATTGGGCTTCCCCGGCCGAACTGCGCCGCTGTTGAGGCAAGCGCCTCGAGCAGGGCGCGGCCAATGCCCGCGCCGCGTGCCTTCGAGTGAACGACAAGGGATCGAACTTCACATGTGACGGGCGTGGTTGCGAGATGACCGTACCGCTCGAGCCAACCTTCCACTTGTCCGACGACCGTTTCGTCCTTCACCGCGACAAGATGCACATGACGTCCCAGCGAAGGCTGGCCCCCGCGAATGTATGCGTCGCCTTCGATGCGCTCCGCCACCTCGTCGTAGACCCGAAGATCCTTCGCTCCGGGATAGCCACCCCATGCTTCGTGTGCATCCCAAAGCTCTTTCCACAGGCGCGAGAGCGCAACTCCATCGCCTGGAAGCGGTGCCCGAACGAGCAGGCTCATGGCCATCGCTCGTCAGAAAGGTCTTCAGGCGGCAGATAGATCTCGTCCAGAACGAGACCATGCGCCGGCGCCGTGATGCCCGCATCCCGGCGATCAAGACTGGTCAAGGCCCGATCGATGGCACCCGGCTTGTTTCGAGCGCGGCCTACATCGACAATCGTTCCTACAAGAATGCGCACCATGTTGTGCATGAAGGCCGTCCCGCGCACCGCGATCGTAACAGAGTGTGCGCCCGTGCGAACAAGGCTCACTTCGGTCAACGTTCGCACGGAATTTTTCCGCTCATCCGAGGCCGAACGAAACGCGGCGAAATCATGCGTGCCCACCGCTCGTCGGGCTTCCGTGGAGGCGAGTTCAAAATCGAAGGGCGGAGTGACAAGCCACGCTCTTTCACGTTCGAGCGGCGAACGGACAAAATCGATCGTGAGATGATACAAATATGTCTTTCCCATGCATCGAAAGCGCGGGTCATACCCTCGCTCGACCGAGAACGCTTGCTGCACAGCCACGTCGCTTGCGAGCTTTTGATTGAGCCCGAGCACCCACCCGCGAAGGTTGATTTCGCGTAGTGGATCAAATGCCACCATCTGGCTTCGCGCGTGCACGCCGGCATCTGTCCGGCTCGCTCCACGCACCGAGCTCGCATTGGGATCCAACTCTACGAGCGCATTGGAGAGGTCCTCTGCAACAGTGCGCTCTCCCTGCTTTTGCACCGCCCACCCGTGGAATTGCGTTCCGTCATAGGCCACGCGCAAAAGGATGCCACGACGTATAGGGGACACGCTGGCCATGGCCCGCTTTATGAGCCCGACGGCGCATCGGAGGCGTCAGACGCTGGTTTTGCATCTGAAGCGTCAGACGAACTCGTATCGGGTGCGCTCGTGTCGAGAAGAGGCCCGCTATCGGGTGTGCTCGTGTCGAGAAGAGGCCCGCTATCGGACCCTGTGTCTGCCTCGGATGCGCCGTCCGTCGCGTCGGTTGTTGCATCCGAAACCGCGGGTGTTGGAGGTGTCGTTGTGTTGAGCGTAACGGGCTGAGTGCACTTTGCTTCCAGGCAATACGCCGATTCGCAGTCGTCACTTTGCATGCAGTCTTGGCCGAGCGTTCGCTTGATGCTTGTGCATGCCC
>JAHFDX010000111.1:8683-9100 GCA_023248785.1 Myxococcales bacterium | reverse complement strand
CTCTGCCCGACGAGAACGATCACCGATCCGACGAACGACTGGCTCACAGCCTCGGACAAGAAGGTCAAGTTGGGCGACTGTGCCACGGAAGATCGCCTTCAGGTGCGACACCCCAACGACATTTTCGTATGGGAAAAACAAGGGTTCTACGACGCGATGCGACCCGCGGTGCGAGTGCTCGCAAAGTACGATGCGGAAGACCTCTTTCTCGAACTGCTCGAGCTCGTCTACAAGCACTGGCCCGACTCGAAGGCGACGTCGTCCGAGTGCAAGTTGAGCGGCGGTCGAAGCTGCACCAAAGAAGGTCTGGTTGCGTACGAGCCCCTGCTTGTTGAACTTTTAGTCGCCGATGTTGTGCCGGCCATCTTCTCGCTTCAGCAAACGCTGTCGACGGTCACTGTCGATCATTGCAACACG
>JAHFDX010000111.1:0-8673 GCA_023248785.1 Myxococcales bacterium | reverse complement strand
ACGGCCGATAGCAAAACCGGCGAATGCACGAACGCGTCAAAGCTCTCTGCCTACGATGTTCTCGCGCGTGCGGTGCGTGCTCTCGCTGATCCGACTGCCGCAAAGACCAACAAGCTGACCGACCGTCGCGGAGTTGCGAGTAGCACGCGTAACGACGGGACCAAGAACGCCCAGACCACGCCCATCTACCTTGCGATCGACTCACTCAACGCGATGGACAAGGCGTTCGCCGATTACGCGAAGGAGCATCCGAACGATGCCAACCGTCAGAAGGATTGGAAGACCGCGCGCTCGCTCCTGGTCGACACGTTCCTCGACGTCGATAAGAAGAACACCAAGAGCGCAACGTTCAAGAACAAGGGACTGGCCAAGATCACGCCAACACTTGTGCGACTCTTGAGGTCACAATTACTCGCGCATTGTCCGACCTCCTTCTCAAGTCCGTATGCCACGTGCGACTGGGCGAAGAAGGATCTTTCGCAGAAACTCATCTCAACGCTCGAAGGGCCTCTCGCATCCACGGGAATCGAGCTTGCAGACACACTGCGCAAGGATGACGTATCTCGCAAAGAACTCGGCAAACTCGTTGCCTATTTGCTCAGCTCATCATCGCCGGGCGACACGTTTGGCACGGTGCTCTACGGAGCCGTCGACGGACCGCAAGCGATGCAAGACAGCAAGAATCTCGATCCGTTCCTCAAGGTCATGGCCACAGCGCTCAAAGCTTCGACGTACAATGCGCAGGGGAATGTAACCGAGAGAGGCATGATTGACGCGCAAATTGCGCTCCTTTCACGAATGGGTGGCAAGGCATACGACGGCGAGGGCAAGCGCGTTTGCAGCAAAGAACTTGACCCAAACAACGTCGTCCTTGAAGCAATGAAGAACGCGGTCAGCCCCCTGCCCGGTTCAAGCCCCGTCGAGACACCGCTCGAAGTCATCATGGATGCAATCGCGGACATCAACCGCTTTGCACCCTCTGCGACGGAAACGCCGCGCCTTGACGCGGACGACTATGGCTATCTATCCAATGGTGTTCGCGACTTTTTGGTGAACAAGGAGCGCGGCCTCGAACAGTTCTACGAAATTGTGCGCAAAGGGACGGCAGCTCCATGAGATCCCCAAAGCTCCTTGCCTCTGCAGCCGCACTCTGCACGACTCTCGTCACACTTCTCTCCACAGTCCCGGACGCAAACGCCGGCGGATTATTTTTCTCAGATCGTGGCGTCAGGCCCGTCGCGCGCGGCGGTGCGTTCGTCGCTGGGGCAGACGACTTCAACGCGATTTGCTACAACGCCGCGGGGCTCGCCGATGCACCAGCCTCAATCGCCGGCGACTTTGCGTGGCTCAACTATGCGAGCTCCTACACGCGAAAAACACGCATCGTCGATGCAGATGGCGCCGTACGCTATTACGAATCACCCACCGTCCAGGGTTCCACGCCGTTTCTCCCCATTCCTACGCTCGCCGGCATCTTCAAGCTCGGCGAAAAAAAGCAATTCACTGGCGCCCTCGGGATCTTTGCGCCGTATACCGCAATCACGAGCTTCCCTGAAACGGTGAACGGGCAACCTGCGTCCTCGCGCTACTCGCTTGTCACGCTCGACGGCTCCGCGCTCGTCGTGGCGGGCGCGTATTTCGCCTACAAACCAGTCGAACAGTTTCGAATTGGCGCAGGTCTGCAAATGCTCGCAGGCACCTTCAAATCAGTCCTCTACATGAACGCCAACCCGAACGATCGGCTCATCGGTGCACCCGAGGATCCCTCGTACGATGCGCTCGCCGTGATGAACGTTGGTCCGATTTTTTCACCGACGGGCACGATTGGTATGACGGGTGTTCCAACGAAGTGGTTACGACTCGGATTGTCGTTTCAATTGCCGACATGGATCAACGCGCCAGGGAAGTTGAGCACACGCCTGCCGACCGCCGCGATCTTCGCAAACGCACGCCAAGAAGGAAACGAAGCGACGATCTCGTTTCGTATCCCTGCGGTGTTACGCGCAGGCGTAGAAGTGCGACCGAACGAAGACCTTCGTATCGAGTTCGACTACGTACGCGAGTTTTGGTCGCTGCACGATGACATCATGGTCAAGCCGACAAGCCTCAAGCTTTACGACGTTACGGGGTTCCCGAGTCCGTATTCGATCGGCAACATTCAAATCCCGCGCAACTTCCAAGACTCGAATTCATTCCGCCTGGGTGGCGAGTACGATGCGAAAGTGGGCTCGTTCAAGATTCCGCTTCGCATCGGGGCACAGTACGAAACGAGCGCAATCCCCACGGCATGGGTGTCGCCGCTCACGTTCGACTCGAGCAAGTTCATTCTCGGGTTCGGGGCGGGAATTCACCTGAGCGATCACTGGCGACTCGATGCAACTTACGCACGCGTGATCGCCGAGTCGGTCGAAGTGTCACCTGATCAAGCTAAGGTACCGCGCATCAATCCGGTGGCAGGTAATCCGACAGGTGGTGAAGCTATCAACGGTGGAACGTATTCCGCGTACGCTAATATTCTCGGACTGGGTGCGCAGTACGCTTTCTAACGAGCACGCCCCTGGGGCGCGTTCGGTCTTTGTTGGGCTACAGCGCGCGTTGGTGCAGCGGGTGGTGAGGTACCTGGTAGGTACACAACGACCTTTTCTCCCTGCTCAAGCTTCTCGCGTCGGTTTTTTTGATTCACACGCTCCATCGTCTTTACGGGCACGCGGTAGCGCGTCCCGATGGACTCGAGCGTGTCGCCTGCTTTGGCAACAATCACGATGCGCTTGAAGTGCTTTTCCTTCTCCAAGT
This sequence comes from Myxococcales bacterium, assembly GCA_023248785.1. GTDB lineage: Bacteria > Myxococcota_A > Polyangia > Polyangiales > Polyangiaceae > JAHFDX01. The sequence goes on along the minus strand of JAHFDX010000111.1, from coordinate 5,880 downwards.
ACGTGAAGAACGCTTCAGACCCGACGGGCACAAGCTCCACTTCGTCACTCTTATAAATACGAATTGCCTCGAGATCGTGTCCCTTGTCGACAAACGCCTGCAGCGTCATTCCAGAGATGAGGCGTGCATCCGGGTCGAGATCATTCCACAAGCCAAGATCGTCCACCGTGATGCCAAGTGCTTGAGCGACATCGTCGACCGTATCTCCAACGGTAACGCGGTAGTAGACGCGTTCTTTTTCCTTCGATTCGAAATCTTGCGCTGGAACGATCACGCGAAGGCGACCTTGCGTCACCTTCTTCTGGAGCGAACCCTTCGGCACCAAGAGAGCAGCGCCACCACGAATCACTTCAGCAGGCTTTATGGCGTTGAGGGCGACAAGCTTGGCTGTGGTCGTTCCATGCATCTCCGCCACGTCGTCAATCGATTCACCGAAACGTACTGCATAAACCTCGACCGGTTCATGCGCGCGCGCGGTCGCAAGATTCGTCGCACACTCTTTCGCTTTCCCGATCGGTACTTTCACTTTGTACTCTGCCGCGAGAACAGGTGGTGTTCGCTGCGCGCGGAGCTCTGGATTTAGGGCAACGACATCGTTGGCAGGAACGCTTGCTGCAAGCGCCACGGTGGAGAGTGCGACCCCCGCCGGTACGGAAACCTCATCGAATGCAATCGGAGCGTCTGTTTTGACATCCGCAAAACCGAACGCTTCTAGATTTCGGGAGGCAATGGCAAATGCAACTGTCTTTGGCACATACATCACCGATTCCCACGGAAGCGCGCCTTCGATATGGGAGAGCGCCCAGTAGTCGTTGGTGTTGTAGCGGCGAATAACAGCCGACATACCGCCGTAGCCCATGTCGTATGCTGCCATTGTGAGTTCCCAGGTTCCAAAGCGACGGTGCAGGTCCGCGAGGTAGTCCGCTGCCGCTTCGGTGGAAAGAACGAAGTTGAACCGCTGATCGAGCCAACGATCCACAGCGAGCCCATAGGACTTCGCGGCATCGGGCATAAACTGCCACATGCCCGATGCACCGGCGTGCGAGCGAATCGTCGGCGAAAACGCTGACTCGTTCATGGCAACGAACAGCAAGTCTTCCGGCAGATTTTTACGCCGAAAAATCGATTGAATCTGATTTCGGTAACGCCCCGAGCGCTTGTACAACGCGCTGAACAGCGAACGTCCGCGCGCGTCGGTCTTCAAAAATTCAAGGTAACGAACCAGACGCGCGTCCCACCGCACCGGAAGATCGGGCATCACAAGATTCGTCATCCACGCCGCGCGGACCACAGGCTTTTGAATGGTGTCCTCGGAAGCTGCTGGCGGAAGTCCGCGCGAGTCACGAGGGTCATGCACAGATAGTTCGGGAGGGAGGACAGTTCCGGGCGGGCCCATCGCTGGGAGAAACGCGTCGCGCTCCGCTTCACGCAACTGCGCGAGTTCGGGGCTTTCGGCGCCAGCTTTCAAATCATCGTTGGTCGGCCCCCCCGCCACGTGCCTTCGCGCGCTCCCATCAATCACGCGCGTGGACCCTGCCTTGCTCGGCGGAGACGTGGGAGCAGCAGCTGCAAGCTCGGTAACTCCCAGGCAAAGCGCAAGGCCCAAGAAAAAGCGCCGCATCCGCGGATCACTCGCATCCTTCGCCCGATTCGTCAAATCCGCACCGAAATATACGGTACGTACGTTCAGGCTCCGTCGGTACCCTCTTCGCCATCCGGCAACGGTGGAAGTTCTGTGGGATCGAAGCCAGGAGGGACGCGGAAGATTTCGATCGTTGGCGGGTACGTATCAAGCGATGTTTCGATGCGACGCTCCCCCGTGGCGAACGCAAGCGTGCGTGCGCGGCGAATGGTGTACCCCTTCAGTCCCTTCTGCTTTGTAACCGGCGTCTCCACGGTTTGGTCTTCAACGACTTTCCGCTTGTACGGCCTGCTTCCAACCACGGTCTGGCTGAACGATACGGTGACGGGTTTTTCGGCGCCCAGGACCTCGACCATGAGCATGCTCGCGCCGATCTTGGCGTGAAGAGCCACCGGAAATGCGAAAGGATTTCGAAACTTGAAGTCGACCGCCGGGAACACCACAGTCGCGTCGAGGCCCATTGGGATGTATGCGCTAGGCCTTGAGTGCGGCAGTCGCTCGACCACATCGAGCCCCGCGAACATCACGGCAGCGTGCAGCGTCGATGCAACCTGACACGTACCGCCTCCAACGCCCTCGATCATCTCGCCCCGAAAGATCTCGCCTGCGCGCAGAAAGCCATTTTCTGCGGTTCGCGCCCCTACCAGTTGATTGAACGAGACCACCGCCCCCGGCTGCAATACGAGTCCATTGAGGCGCGAAGAGGCCACCTCAATGTTGCGCGCGCGGCTCGCCTGCCTGCCACCTCGACCAAAGCGCGTCTCGTAGGTGCCAAGCGTGCGGCTGATGTCCATAGCGGCGAGCTTCGTTTGCGACACGGCGGGTTTGTACGATTGAAGCGCGATTTGCGTCGAAGTCTGGACGCGATCCCGGGCCAAGCCGAGCAGCGCCGCCTGCGTTCCCGCCAGGTCGAGATAGGTGCCGTCCGTTTCCGGAATCACGGCGCGGCGATCGAGATCGAGCCGCGCTTCGATGGGAGGCGTGTCGCACGCAACCTTGGTGATTCGCACAGCGCGGTCGAGCATGTCCGAACGGACCCGAAAGGATAGCGGGACGTCGATTTCCCCCCGATGCGCCATCGCAGCGAGCCGTGCTCGAGCTACCAAGTCCGCATCACGACCCGTCGCTTCGACAATCGCAACTGCGCGATCCACATCCGCCTCGACGCCAAGTTCGGCCAGAGTGGCGTCCAGCACCACGCGGTCTCCGTCTGCCGCCTTATGCAGCATTCGCACGCGACGCGCGAGCCGTTCGCTGGCGAGAACCTCAATTCGGGCCCTCAAATCGCTGGTTTCCGTCACCGTTTCGCCTTCCACGCGAATGCCCGGCAGAGTGCCTTTCGCCGGCACCCACAGCTGGTGCATGAGCGCGCCCGCGCCGGAGGTCAGCGCGAGCCAAAGCGCCGCGAGTAGGAGTCGAAAAGGGAGTCTCATGGACACAGTGATTGAACGCCGGGCCCCAGTATCGCACTTCCCGCAAGCGGGAGAAAAGATGCTCACCCGAGCCCGTAGCGTTTGAGTTTGTCGTAGAGCGTCCGCAATCCAATTCCGAGAATTTCGGCTGCGCGTTTTCGGTTGCCTGACACCGAAAGGAGCGCGCGTTCAATCGCTTCACGCTCGAGCTCTTCGAGTGACTGAGCACCTCCGCGCGCTGCTTCGAGAAAAGGGACACTCGACATCCCCCTCACGTCGGCAAGACGAATGCGACCCCCCTCGGCCAAAATGGCGGCACGCTCAAGTGCGTTGCGAAGTTCCCGCACGTTGCCCGGCCACTCCTGCGTTGTAATCCACTCGATAGCGGTAGGTTCGAGCTCAAGGCCCGGACGCGCGAGTTCATGGGCAATTTGTTTTAGCAAGACACGTGTAAGTGGCTCGATGTCCTCGCGTCGCTCGCGAAGAGCGGGCAGGTGAATCGGAAAGACCGCAAGTCGATGATACAGATCTTCGCGAAACGATCCGCTGTCCACATTGGAAGCGAGGTCGCGATTCGTCGCTGCGATCCAACGCACGTTCGCCGTGAGCGTGCGAGTACCGCCAACGCGTTCGAAACGACGCTCCTGCAGCACGCGCAATAATTTGGCCTGCAGGTCCAATTTAAGTTCGCCAATTTCGTCGAGGAAAAATGTTCCGCCATCGGCAAGTTCGATACGCCCGCGTCGTTGCACGGCTGCTCCCGTAAAGGCCCCTTTCTCGTGCCCAAACAGTTCACTGTCCAGAAGTGTGTCGGCGAGGGCGGCACAGTTAACCGCAACGAAGGGTCCGGCTCGGCGATCGCTAAAGGCATGAATGGCCTGGGCCGCAACTTCCTTTCCCGTTCCGCTTTCACCAAGCAACAGAACCGTCGCGTTGGTGCGTGCGACTTTGCGCATCGACTCTACGACGGGCACCATCGAGGAAGCGCCAAACGTGAGTGTAGGGAACGACTCCTCGCCCGAAGCGGGCAAGACTATCCCAACCTGGGCACGTCGTTGCAGTGCGCGCGACACGACAAGGCGAAGCTCGTTTGGATTCTTTAAGGGCTTTTGCAAATAGTCGAATGCGCCCACTTTCATGGCCTCGACCGCTGTGTCGATGGTTCCATGTGCGGTGAGAACAACGACCTCGATCTCTGACTGTTCGCTCTTGATGGCACGAAGCAAATCGAGCCCTGTTTCGCCTGGCATTTTGAGGTCGGTGACGACGACGTCAAACGCCTGCTGGGAGAGGAGCGCGCGGGCACTGGTCGAAGACGACGCTTCGACCACCTCATGGCCGTGACTCGATAACGCCTCGCTTAGGAACGATCGAACGCCGTCCTCGTCATCGACCACCAGAACTCGCGCCATGCATCTCCCTTCTATCGTCGATTGGTTGGATCGGAAGGGTCAATTCGAATCGAGCTCCACCACCCGGTGGATGATGGAGCTCGATGGTGCCGTCGTGCATTTCAACGATGCGGCGCGTAATCGTGAGCCCAAGGCCCGTTCCGCGCGTGCGTTTCGTGAAGAACGGCTCGAAGATGTGCTCGCGGTCGACTTCCGCGATACCCGCTCCAAAGTCACGAACACCAAACACCACGAACGACCCCTTCCTGTGTACCGACACTACGACAGGCTTATCCCTGGGGCTCGCTTGGGTCGCATTTCGAATCACATTGGCAAGCGCTTGCCGCAGCAGTGCCTCATCGGCGCGGATTGAACCCACGGTTTGCTCAAATTCAAACTCCACCACTCCATCACGAATATCGTTCGCGGCCGCCTGAGTGAGCGCACGTGGGTCCACTAGCTGTCGTTCGAGCGTGCCTTGGCTCAAGAAGGCAAGAAGCTCGTTGGTCAGATGTTCAAGCCGCTCGGCTTCCGACACCACGATCTCGGCCTTGGTCTTCTCGCGCGAACCTGAAGCAAGTTGCTCAACCAAAAGCTGCGCGTGGCCCTTGAGCGACGCCAAGGGATTGCGAATCTCGTGCGACAACACAGCCACCATTTCACCGACGGTCGCGAGACGCTGATTTCGTTCCACATCAGCCTGGAGGCGCGCTCGCGTTCCAAACGCGTGCGACGCAAGGAGCCCAAGCAGAACCACAAGTGCTGCAGCCACAAGTGAGACCAGCGAGAGAACGCGCGTGTCTGCCTGTAGTCTGCGCGAAAGCAGCGGCTCGAATTCGATCACCACGACCGCGCGCGGCCGCCCGCCCCCGGGCCTAATGCCGAGTGTACGCGCCACACGCGGAGGCACCGGGCGAACGACTCGAAATCGATCGGCCACAGGCACGAATGTTCCCGGCTCGAGCCTAGAACCTCGCTCGGTTCCGGCCTTGAACATTGGCGCACCGTCGGCATCTACGATGGCGATGTAGCGAAGACCCGCCTCGCTCTGTTCGTCCAGAAAGTGAGCGAGATCCTCGCCGTCCGGCTCCGAGCTGCGAACGAATCCTCGAAGTCCTGAAAAAAAAGAATCCGCTTGCGCGTGCGTAAGTGCAAGTGAGGCGTTCTGCACTCGAGTGCGCACGGTCCATGCAATCGCCGCGAGCACAAGCGCAACGCACACCGCCACGACCCAAAGACCATGACGCAACCACCAAGGCAGCCGCCGCGAATAGCGATTGGGTGCAGGAGGCAATTGGGCGTTTGTTGCAGTCACGTAGGCGCTTTCGTGCAGTCGATATGCCACCCGAGATTACGCGTATTGCACGAGCCTGAAGTGCGGATTCTGCACGTCACAGGTCGAGCGAACTGCAACTTTCGCATGCTTGCCTCGTCG
>JAHFDX010000745.1 GCA_023248785.1 Myxococcales bacterium | reverse complement strand
ATTCGCTCTCGCCCGAGGCACTCTCGCCCGAGGCCCCGTCATCGGACGCGCTGTCGAAAGACGCCGGGCGGTCGTTCGACAAGAAGTCCGCATCCATTCCGCCCTCTCTCGATTCGAATCCGAGGGCGACCATTTGTCGATCCGATAGGAGTCTTCGCGACTGGTAGTAGAGCCGCTGGAGCGATGGCCCACGCTCGAGCATGTCTGCGAATTTCTCGTGGCGCCCTCCATGCAGCAACGACGATGCAACGCGATGAGCAGAGACTAGACCCTTACGTGCATGCTTGGGCAACGCGCCCATCAATCGCCGGAGCCAGGGCAAGCGACGAAACGTGGAGTACCCACCGAAAAGTTCGTCGCCCCCAAGGCCCGAAAGAGCAACCACAATCCCGCGATCGCGCACAGCCTTAGAGACGATAAACGTATTGAGCCCATCAACCGTCGGTTGATCCATGCACGAAAGCCACATCGCTGCCAGCTTCGCTGCCTCGCTTCCAGGCACGACAACGCGCTCGTGCTCAATGCCAAGTTCGCGCGCGACACGCGTGGCTATCGGCGATTCATCGAGCGCTTCGTGCTCCGCGAGCGAAACCGTGAAGCCACGAAGGTCGCGCTGTGACCGCATCGCCAACGCCGCGACAGCACAACTATCAATCCCCGCCGACAGAAAAATACCAACGGGAACGTCGGACTGAAGGTGCGAGCGTCCCGCTTGCCCGAGCGGACCGCGCAGGGCTTGAACGGCTTGTTCCAAGGGCACGCGTCGCGATGTTTTTGTTCCAAGCGAAAAGTAAGATTGGATGCGCGTCGACTCTCGCGCGAAGTCGAACCATATGGCCGAACCCGCGGGAAGGGGGCTTACGCCCTCGAGAAGAGTCATCGGCTCTTGTACGGCACCGTATGCGAGAAGCGACGCCACGCCCCGACGATCGAACGTGTCGTCAATTAGGCCGCTTGCGCGTATCGCTCCCAACTCCGATGCGAAGAGGAACTGGCCGCGCTGATGCGAAAAGTAGAGCGGCTTGATGCCAAGCGCATCGCGCGCCAACAAAATCGCCTGCTTCGCAACCGAGAAGTATCCAAATGCAAACATCCCCGAAAGAAGTGGGAGACATTCATCACCCCACTGCGCAAGCGCGTGCAAAAGCACTTCGGTATCGCTGTGTCCGCGAAACGTGACACCGGATCCCACAAGCCGCTCACGTAACTCGGATGCGTTGTAGAGCTCCCCGTTGTAGACGAGCACATCGCCGCACTCGGGATGCAGCATGGGCTGATGCCCGAGCGGGGAAAGATCGAGTATCGAAAGGCGCCGGTGTCCGAGCACGAGCGTGCCCGAGTGAACCTTAGGGATCTCTATGCCGTGGTCATCGGGCCCGCGGTGGCGTTGGGCACCCATCATGCGCTCGACGGCGGACTTTAGTTTGCGACTGTCTCGCGCGTTTTTCGTCCACGCACCGCCAATGCCGCACATGCATGGTCTCCTAAACTACCGGCAATTCGCCGTACCTCGACCGCACGGAGGCCTCTGGGGCCATGGGATTAGATGCTCGCGCCTTTGAAATGTTCATGATGGCTCGGGGGTCCGTCAGGCGCCAGCCGTCCACCACGCCGCATCATCCGAAGGCGTGGCCATTAGGCCATACGTCCGTGCATCAAGCACGCTGAGCCTGCCCACTTCGAGTTGGCCAATACGATCCTCTGGCAAGAACGCGGCCTCAGACCGCTCCATCGAGAGTCTTGCGGGATGATACAGGGCGTTCTTCGCCTCGGTCCGAACGATGGTGTAGTCATCCCCGCGGCGAAGATCAATGGTAACCGAGCCTGTTACATGTTTGGCAGCCCCGTTGAGAAGGCCTTGCTTGATGATCCCAGCTTCCGGATCAAACCATCGACCCTCGTAAAGCCAACGACCGAGCCTTCGACCTAACGTCGCGTAAAGTTCGATCACATTCTCGGCCGCAACCACCGACAAAATCCGTTCGTACGCGATGTGCAAGAGCGCCATGCCGGGAGCCTCGTAGATGCCTCGGCTCTTCGCCTCGATGACACGATTTTCCACCTGGTCCGAGATGCCAAGCCCATGGCGTCCGCCAATTTCACTGGCGCGTACCAGGGCTTCAAAGTACGAGTTTGTCTTTTTGCCATTGATGGCGGACGGACGGCCTCGATCAAATGAAACTTCAACAGTTTCTTTTTCGACGGACACGTCCGAGGCCCACGCGCGCACACCCATGATGGGGTCAACGGCGTATACGCTTGTGGAGAGCTCTTCGAGATCTTTGGCTTCATGCGTGGCGCCAAGCGCGTTGGCGTCTGTGCTGTAGGCCTTCTCGATCGCTTGCGAGTGAGGGAATCCACGACCCTGAAGGTACAGGCTCA
>JAHFDX010000744.1 GCA_023248785.1 Myxococcales bacterium | reverse complement strand
CGGTGGTGGCCAAGAAAGACGTCAGCGATGTCGACGGGCGCAAGGTTACGCGTTGGAAGTTCGGCGAGCCCGTGCATCAAAAGGCCAGTGGACCCATGGCTTGGGTGAGTCGCGATTTTACGATCGATGGGGCCATTGAGCTTGAGCTAAAGAATGCGGGCCAAGGATCGCAACGAGCGATCCTCTGCGAATTTCGCCGCCCCGCCAAGTACGACAACTGGCATTCGGTCCCGACCGCCTAACTTCAAGCCGATGGCATCCGCAAGCTCACCCTAGGGGCGGGTAGAACGGCTTGGATTCGCTTCGACGATCTGGAAGATCCGAACATCGACGAGAACCGCATCGTCGTGATCACGGCCGAGTCCCAAGACGCAGCACTCGCGCTTACTTCGCGCAAGGCTCCCCCGATCAAACCCCTGCCGAAGCCGACATTCAAGGTGGATTCGTCCAAGACCGATTCGACAACGAAGGCCTCCGCTGCACCTTCGCCAAATACCCCGGCACCTACGAAGCCGGACAATGCGGGTAGTACACCGGCACCAGCGACGAGTTCAAGCGGCTCCACTGACCAAGCGGCGTCCAATAAAAGTGATGCACCTGCGAGTGTTAGCGTGACCGAACAGGGCAAGGTGGTGCTCGATTTTGCCCACACCATGCATGGTAAGCCCTACTGCTGGCTCTTTAGCGGCAAGGCTAAGGGCTGCAAGGGTCTATCGCTCTTCTCGAGCGGCAACACAGGTTATCTTTCCAATCTCGAGGCGACGACCAAGGACGGGAAGGCGACGCTCTACAAGGCGGACTCCGTTTCAAAGTACGGAACCTACTGCAGCAGCTATACGTTTCAAGTCGCCTTCCTTGCCGCGAACAAGCTCGGGCTGTTGAGCAAGATGTCGAAGCGCGACATCGAAATGTGGCGACAGATGTGGTTTGGCGCGTCCAAGGCGTCGGTTGCTGTCGACGGTGCGCAACACTCGGCGCTGCTCGAGCAATCGACGGTGTCGTTGCCCGCGTTCAAGCTGGGCCGAAGGCTTGCGTCGTTGGCAGATGCGCAACCGGGCGACTTTGTTCAGATCAATCGCAATGACAAGGGGGCGGGCCATTCGGTCATTTTCGTTGACCATGTGAAAGACTCCAAAGCGCGCATTGTTGGTTTCAAGTACATCGCAGCCAACGAATCGAACGGTGTTTCATATGCGCAGGTGTGTTTCGACCACCATTCGGTTCCTAGCGCGCCCGAACTCGCCCATGGCGAAGACGATGCGTACCACGCGGCGTGCAAGGGATACGGCACGGCGGAGTACGCCCGCGTCTATGTTGGTCGCCTCGGCAACTGATTCGTTCGAGTACGTCCTCAAAACGCCGGGAGCACTCCGGGCGCACTCGCCATCCACGCACGCACGCGAGCCGCCGCGTCCTCTTCCTTTACGCGCACGACATCCCTTCTCACGAACACGACGCACGGATGGTTTCCCCACGTCGGAACTCTCGAGTCCTCACGATAGCGCTCGGAAAAACGGGGGTCTCGATAAAATTGATCCTGCGCAGTTGCAAATGGTCGCCCCGTCCGCTCATCGATCACAACGATGGCCACTTCGGGGTTCACCCGAAAGAACGTTTCGCGGGCCGCCGCTTGCGCTTTTTCATCATCCGGTCGAAGCGCGACACGTCCGGCCTCTCGATCGACGAGGCCGAAGCCGTCGAGAAACTTCACATCGTGCATGACGTACGGGAGCTGCCCCACGTCGACGTGTGCGACGGTCCCCTCTTTTGCGACGTAAGGCGCGACGGTGCGAAGCAGGTGCGTAGGCATCCAATCAAGAACGGTCGTTGTGCGCAGGGGCGATGGCTGCAATGAGTCGAACCCTTGATCGACGTACTCGGTTGTTCGCCACCGCTGGTCGAGGCGCTTTGTCGTGCTCGTGCTCGTTTCGACAAAGAGAGCGCCTCCAACCACAAAGCCGAGGCTCGGCTTTAATTCCAATGCCGCGCATGCAATCGCAAGAAGCGGAATCGCTGGCACGAGGAACCGATGATTCGGCATCCAATCGCCACCGCTCATGCATGCAAACGCAAAAGTGGCCAGCGCAAAGAGCACTGCGAGGAATGCCGGCGAATTCTTGAGCAAACGAAAGCGCCACGCCATCGCCGCAAGGGGAAGAAGAGTAAGAAGCGGGCGGCGTAAAAGAAACGTCAGAAGATACGAATAGCCCGAGTAGTCACGCGCGGTGCTCGGGTTCATTTTCGCGTAGAACGTATTCGGTAACAGATCTCCGAATAGAACGAGGCGAGCGCCTTCGAGCAACAGGACAGGGCCAAGCCACGCACAGATGAGTTTCCACGCTCGTCGATCCTTCGGTGCAAACAGGAACGCGCCTGCGACGAG
>JAHFDX010000743.1 GCA_023248785.1 Myxococcales bacterium | reverse complement strand
GAAGTGAGGCGAAGAGTCGATCGTTGGCGACGACCGGTGGTTGATCGGCAAGACCCAACCAAAATTCGAGCATCTCGTCGGGCGATAGCCCCGCTGCGATGAGAGCACCGTTGAGCGCACCGGCGGATGTGCCGCTGATCACTTGTGGCGGCATGCGCAGGCCGCGTGGATGACTGCGAAGCATCTTCCACACTCCGACTTGAAACACGCCGCGCGCGCCGCCGCCCGAGAGAACGAGTCCGACCGGCCGATTGTCGTCGAAGGAAAGCACTCAAGGGCAGAAAATCGCAATGGCAGAGCCGAGGCAAGCTTTCGTCGCTGTTGGGCTCTCCCGATACGGTCGAGCTCGCTTCGCAACATAGTCGCAATGAGCATTTTTCGGCGCCAATCGTAGGTTCTAGATGTGACCGGAATCACCCGGCAACTTCGAAACAACGCTGGAGGCAAAACCATGAATCGCTCGTTTATCGCTGGCTCAATGATGTTCCTCTCGATGATCGCTTGCGGCGGCACACCCGAGGGAGCTTTAGCGGTGGACGGGGCGGAAGAACTCCTCTCGTCAGCAGCGTCGTACTCAGGCACGCTTTCAAGCTCGTTCACCTCGAGCAACGAAAACTGGCGCCTCAACTACTTCAACCAAGACTCGAGCACACCGGCCACGTGGGACGGCAAGGGTGCAATCGCCGTGACCGATTACACGGATGGGCTCACCTACCAGTTTACGGCTCCATGGACAGGGAACCTCAGCAACTACGCCAATGCGACACTCACGTTCTCGATCAAAGACGTTCCAGTGCCGGGCGGCACGGGATCCGGCGCCAAGGTTGGCAACAGCCAAGCCATTCAACTCATCTCAAAAGACTGGTCGACCGTCCTCAATTGGCCGATCACCGCGAGCGCAGCGCCCGGACAGAGCTACACAACGTACACACTGAAGTTCGCGGCAGACGGCAAGTGGTGGAAGACTGGAACGAACGCGCTTGCGACGTCGGCAGATTTTAGAAAGGTCCTCAGCAACCTCGGCTACCTCCGCATCGTCGCCGAGTACATCGACGGCAACGACACGTGCTCGCTTGATTCGGTTTCGATCACGCCGACTACGACAACAGCGTCCATCGGCGGCAGCAGCAACGAGGGGATCTGAACCACGACCACTAACATTCGTCGGGGCGCTCCTGCGCTCGGACGAATGTTTGTAACCGGAAATGACAAACATTCGTCGGGGCGAGAGGATTCGAACCTCCGACCCCTAGACCCCCAGTCTAGTGCGCTAACCAGGCTGCGCTACGCCCCGAATGGCTCACCGCGACACACACAACGGAGAACGGCTGAACCATACTCGGTTGGCGCTCACGCGCAAGCAAAACTGCGGCTAGGGGCTGAACACTGCAGCAAACGCATCATCGCGAAACCCCACGAGAACCTGCGCACCTGCAACAACAACGGGGCGCCTCACGAGTTTGCCGTCGGCAGCCAGCCACTTCATGAGCGTTTCATCGGACGCCGCATCGATCTTCTCTTTTCCGATCGCGCGATAACTTTGCCCGCTCGTGTTGAGCCATTTTCTCACCGACACGCCGCTCGCCTTCACCCAAGTTTCAAGTTCAATCTTGGTCGGCGGGTTCTCCACGATCGACCGATATTCGTAACTCATATCGTGTTTTTTCAGCCAGCCCTCGGCCTTCTTACACGTTCCGCACTTATTGTATCCGAGAAAGATCACTTTTCTCTTCATGCGTCACGCCGCATCGTCAGCGCGACAATAGCACGCACAAGCGCTTGGGCCTTCGGCACGAGCGACGCGAGTTCGATGTACTCGTCCTTCGTGTGAAATCCTACCCCGCGAGGACCCAGTCCATCAATCGCGGCGACACCCATCGCACTCAATGTGCTGGCGTCGGACCCGCCTCCGATGAGTGCAGCTTCAATATCACCAAGACCACTTGCACGCGCGCACTCCGCATAGACACGATAGAGCTCCACGTTGTGCGAAGTACGCTCGAGCGGAGGCCGTGCAACGCCACCCGATAACGTGATGAGCGATCCAGGTACCGATAACGCCGCCTGTTCTGCCGCACTTCGCAACGTCTCCACGGTCGTTTCCGCATCTGCAATGGTTACAAATCGAAGATCCAGCGCGGCTTCCGCCTGATCCGGCACCGTATTCTTCCCCTGCCCTCCCGAAATACGACCCACGTTGATGGTGACGCCTCGATCGTAATCTGTAAGCGATTGCGCACGGTCGATGAAACGTGCGAGCGCCCATATCGCGTTAACTCCGTCTTTGTGATTGGCTCCTGCGTGCGCCGCCTTCCCCGTTGCGACCACCGCCATTGCACCCGTGCCCTTGCGTGCGGTGATAATTGCATCGCCTTTACGCCCCGCCTCGAAGAC
>JAHFDX010000742.1 GCA_023248785.1 Myxococcales bacterium | reverse complement strand
AACGATCGAACAAAACGAGCGCATGTGCCACAACGTCCTGCGAGGGGATCGGCGCTCGTCGACATGAACTCAGAGAAGATAGCGGACAGATGCCTCTACCGTGACCGCTTTTCTTGCGCTTCAACCTTTCGTAGGCTGCCATCGACCCATGCTTCAAAGCGCCCCCCCGAAACCCTCGCCCACACAGGCCGAAATAGAAACCCGCGTACGCGATGGGTACTCACTGCTCGGCCCGCTTGCGACGCTGATTCGGAAACAGATTTCGATGAACCTGGCGCATGACGAACTCGTCGGCTTTGGGCACGAAGGCCTCATGTCGGCCGCACGCAGTTTCGACCCCACGCGCGGTGTTCCCTTTCGCGCTTGGGCAACCTTTCGAATCCGAGGCGCGATGCTCGACGGCGTGCGAAGCCTTGGGCGCTTGTCGCGGCGTGCACACGAGCGTCTTCGGTCGGCTAACTCCGCATACGAAGTTGCGACGGGCTTTTGCCGCGATCAAGCGTCCGCGACGGATCCAACGGCAGCGAACGCTCAACTTGGTTCGTACCTCGCCTCGATGGCCACGGCCCTAACGATGGGGCTCGTGCAGAGCGACACAGCGAACGCGTCCGGCGAAAGCACCGATGAACGTCCGTCGCCTGAAGAACTCATCGCCCACAGACAGCTGTCCGACATAGCCAAGAGAGCAGTCTCGATGCTGCCCGACTCGGAGCGGACCCTCATCGAAAAATATTATTTCGAGGATCGCACCCTGGAAGAAGCGGCGGCCTCTCTTGGCCTCTCGAAGTCTTGGGGAAGCCGGCTTCACGCGCGCGCCCTGAATTTGCTGGCGGATGCGATGCGCAAGGCCAGCGGCTGAGATTGCTACCCCGCACCACCTTCGCTATGACCCGCCAATGAGCAAGAACGGCCGGGTCATCGTAGCCATGAGCGGCGGCGTTGATTCGGGTGTGGCCGCGGCGCGCCTGCACGACGATGGACACGAAGTGGTGGGCGTTACGCTGCACCTTTGGGACTATCCCGAAAAAGGACCCGGCTCGCATGGGCGATGCTGCGCGCCCGAGGATCAATACGACGCGCGGCGAACCGCGGACGCACTCGGATTCGCGCACTACACGTTTGATCGGCGTGAGCTGTTCGAGCGCGCGATCGTGGAACCTTTTGTCGACGCGTATCTGCAAGGGGAAACCCCAAGCCCATGCACCGCCTGCAACCGGACAGTGAAGCTCCGCGAGCTCTTAGGCATTGCAAAGCACCTCGGCGCCGATTCGATTGCAACCGGCCATTACGCGCAGACGGGGCGCGACGAGATGGGGCGTCCGTTCATTGCCGAGGGGCGCGATAAACAGAAAGATCAAAGTTATTTTTTGTACGCAACGCCACACGAGCTCGTGGAACGACTGGTGTTTCCTTTGGGTGCTTCGACAAAGACGGAAGTACGCGAAGAAGCCGTCGCGCGAAAACTACCGGGAGCGACCAAGGGCGAGAGCCAAGAACTCTGCTTCGTGGGAAGTGGCGCACATGCGTACACGGATTTTGTTCGCACGCGCGCGGGTGATCGGATCCGACCGGGCCGCATTCTCGACAACCAAGGCATCGTTGTCGGCGAACACGACGGTCTTCACGCATTCACCATTGGGCAACGCAAGGGCATTGGCGTAGCGCTCGGGAAGCCTGCATTCGTAACGCGAATCGACCCAAACGATGCGAGCGTGCATCTTGGAAGCGCTGATGACTTAATGAGCTTCGACGCCGATCTCGACGATGTCGTGCTCGCACCCGGAATCACACTTGATGTGCCTCGCTCGGCGCGCGTTCGCATTCGTTACAGGAATGCGGGCCACGACGCGCTTGTCCAACCGACGGGTCGCAGCACCGCGCGTGTTCGTTTTGAAGAACCCGCTCGTGCAGTCACGGTTGGACAAATTGCTGTTTTCTATGACGGCGAACGCGTGCTTGGCGGAGGACGAATCTGCAATGCCCGCGATTCCTAGCCTCCTTGGTATTCACCGACGTAGAATGCACCCATGCGCTTCGCTCGCGGACTCGCCATGATCATGGCACTTGGCCTAGCGCTTGGATTCGCAGCGTGCTCGCTCGCTTCGGGTGAGGGAGAAGTCTCCGGTGTTCTCAATGTGAGAGGGTGTTGGGAGGGCGACTTCCGACTGAACCCAGATTTCTTCGCGGTGCTTCCCTATCGAGAGGAATCCCTGTTGCTGCGCATTCAAAACGGCAGCGACTATCAAAACTTTGCCGACGGCTTGTCCATCGTGGTTGACGAGAGCCAGTCCGTCCGAACACGCTATCTCAATCAACCGTTGCTCGTTTCCGTCTCGCCCGAAGTCACGCCACCGGGGGTGCCGATCACACCAAAGGCGGCGCCCGCGCTTGTTCATG
>JAHFDX010000741.1 GCA_023248785.1 Myxococcales bacterium | reverse complement strand
CTGACCATGAACACTCCCGAGTCCAATGAAAACATGATCTCGGGTCGGCCAAACGCACTTGGCGACACGCACGCAAATTCGCAGAGGACCGAAATTACGGGGGAACGTTAGCTGCGCGCACACCACCCGCCACTCACGGTCGCGTTCGAACGCATTGGTCCGCTCCGTGCAGCATGGGCACATGCATGCCCCACCCATTGCAATCGAAGCCACGCAAGCGTTCGTTGTCGACCTACGTGCAGAACCTTCCGCGCCTCGCCGAACATGCGTCTCATGTCGCCCGATGCGTTCAGATGTTTCGCAATCCTTGGTCACTGTTGCGCGCATACATCGCCGGAAGTTCCCTCCACAGCGGACCGATTCATCTTCGCGACGGACTCAAGCTTCACCTAGGGAAACACCCGTTCGATGTTGTAACTGCGTTCCTCATTTTTGCTCGCGAGACGTACGGACGCATCGAACCCGGAAGCGTGGTCGTTGATATCGGGGCCAACATTGGCCTCTTTTCGCTGTGGGCAGCGCGATGTGGCGCACGCTCAGTATGGGCGTTCGAGCCAAATAGCGAATCGAGCTCGCTGATTCGAAAGAACATCGAAGCAAATGACTTACACGATGTGATCATGCCAAAGAAGTTGGCGGTCGCCGGTCGCGGTGGCTCACACGTGCGCTTCCCGAAGCGGAGCGACGTGCGCAACTGCCTCGAATACGCGAATGATGTCCCCGAGGACGAGACCGAGGAAGTGGTCACGACAGACCTCGCGGCGATTGTCGCCGAGGTAGGGAGTATTGACTTGCTCAAGATCGATTGCGAGGGCGCCGAATACGAAATCTTGAAAGTAGCGTCGATCGAAACTCTCTCTCGCGTGCGGCACATCAAGCTCGAATACCACAGGGGCGGCGACCAGGAGCTCACGGACCTGCTCGCGCGGCACGGCTTTCAGCGAACCATGCTCGACGTGCACACCGAGCGACTCGGCAACATGTGGTTTGAGCGGGTGGGCGCGCACGCCGGTAGCCTGGAACGGGAATGTCACCCGCATCGTGCGTGAGCGGCGAGTCGCACCGTTGTGCATCTCATGCTAGCCCAACGACCATGCTGCGAATTTCTTCTCTTTCCTCCACCGTATGTACGCTTGCCATTGTGGTATCCGCCTCCTGCAGCTCGCAGGACGCCTCGACACCAGGGCTCGCTCCCGCTTCAACCGAAGTTGACTCAGGGGCTCCTGTCACACCTGCAGGAGATGCAAACGATGCCACAAAACCACGCACAACCCCGCCGCCGCTTCCGATCATTCCGAACGCGGGCGGCCCCCTCGTTGCGAGGCCAGAGATCGTTACGCTCACATGGCAAGGTGATTCCATCGCTTCCGATCTTGAGACCTTTGACGATTGGCTTGTCCCGAGCGACTTCTGGAAAGATCTCATGGCCGAGTGGGGCGTAGGCCCAGGCGTTCACGTCGCGAGCTATCGCATCCCCGATACGGCACCGAGCACGCTTGATGACTCAGCGATCGCAAAACTCATCGCTGACCTCGTTGCAGCGGGCAGGATCCCTGCTCCAAACGGCAGTCGCATTTACACCGTGTACCCCCCGACCGGAGTCATCGTCACCAATCGTTTCTTGGGCAGCGGTTGCGATGGTGGGTTTCAGGCGTATCATTCGGCATTTCGAACGGCGAGCGATGTACTTGCGCCGTATGCCGTTACACCGCGTTGCGAGAACAATGCGAAGGCTGCCGGCATGTCGCCGACGGACTATGTCACCTGGGGTGCGAGTCACGAGGTGATGGAAGCCGCGAGCGATCCAGATCCTCTACATCATCCCGCGTGGGTGATCCGCACTCAAACGGACGAGACGCCCGAACCAGGAGAGAACGCGGACCTTTGCACGGGCCACCCAACGCGCGTAGACGGACGACTCGTTACCCGCAATTGGTCCAACGTTGCCGCAAAGAAGGGTGAACGGCCGTGCGTGCCTGCGCCGGCGGGTCCGATGTTTGGTGCGTTTGCAGACCCGATGATTGTTGCTCCGGACACTTCAGTGACGACCAAGGTCAAGGTGTACGCCTCCTCCGACCTACCGGACTTCAAGGTCGCCGCGCGCCCGTACGATCCGAACCTCTCTGCAACGCTTAATCGGAGCGTCGCGAATGATGGCGACGAACTCGAACTAACGGTCACCGCCAATTCGCGTTACACAGCAACACCCGGCTCCAACATTGTCGCGCTGTACGCAGGCACGAGCGATTACACCACGCGCCACGCCGTGATCATTCGTCGACGCTAGAGCACCGAACACGTAAGTTCACGCGGCGTCCGCCAGGTGCGGTCGATCGAGCGTGATGAGATTTTCAACGGCGCAGGTTCGTCGTAGGTCGAGGACGTTCTTTCGGACACCGATGT
>JAHFDX010000740.1 GCA_023248785.1 Myxococcales bacterium | reverse complement strand
CGTTTACTGGCTTTTTTCGGCCCGTTTTCCGATTTTGGGGGCGCTCACCACGCTTGCGGTCTTACGTTTTCCGAAGGGACTGCGCGGGGCATTTGTGACCGTGTGCGCGCTTGGCATTGGCATGGGGTCGATCGTCAACACGTGCCGACACTTCATTCGCTTCGAGCTCGAGGAAGTGGGTGACATCGACGGGGCGCTCGCCGCGATTGGGCCGAAGAAAAAGGTGGCCGGGCTCATTTTCGACAAAGGGTCACAGCAGATCCCGCTCGCACCGTTTCTTCATTTCGTTTCGTACTACCAACTCGAGTACGGCGGTGTGGTTCAGTTCTCCTATGTCGGTTTTCCGCACTGGCCCGTGCACTACCTGCCCGTAAAACACCCGCCAAACTCGAATCCGCTGCGGCTTCGTTGGGAATGGACGCCCGAGCAGGTGACGCTCGACGAGCTCTACCCGTATTACGATGCCGTGCTCGTCCGAGGATCGGGCTTCCGCCCACCTCAAGGTACCTTCCACACAGCATGGCACCGCGGTCCATGGACCGTGTGGCTACGGGATTGACGACAAAGTCCGCAAACGTAGTTGCTGCGGCGCCATCACGCACGCCGCATGTCATTCTGAGCCCGCCGGCCGAAGAAACCCCCAGGCCGGAATGCGGGCCGAAGCAAAGCGCAAACGTAGTTGCTGCGGCGCCATCAAAAAGAAGGTAACTTCCCGCCTGCATGGCTCAATCAAAAGCGGTATCGACGAAGGGGCACGTCACGATCCTAGGATCGGACACGCGTGTGCATGGGCGTGTTACTGGCGAGGGCGACATCGTGATTGATGGCACCGTCGAAGGCGACATCACGGTATCTGGCCACGTTACAATTGGTGAGCACGGCAAGGTTGGCGGAGGTTCGGTCGATGGACACGACGTAACGGTCGAAGGAACCATCGAAGGCGAAGTTCGCGCAAGCGGTCTCGTTCACATCGGCTCAGGCGCGAAAGTGCGGGGCGATTTGTCGGGAGCCACCATCGGAATTGATGAAGGAGCGTCCTTTGCGGGGCGAATCGAGTGTGACGTCGAGCTGCCGGCGCAGCTAAGGTAACCATGCTGGTTCGATTTACCAGTTCCATTTAGTCGGGCGGAGATCACGTTATGGCAAGCACAGTCATTGGCGCAGGCATCAGTATCGAGGGCGAGGTCACGACAGACGACGATCTCGTGGTCCAAGGAACGGTTCGCGGCAAACTCACCGCGCGCGAAGGCGTCGTAATTGAGTCGGGTGCAACTGTAGAGGCCGAGGTTGCGGGCGCGGCGCTTACTGTTCACGGCAGCGTGACAGGCAACATTCAGGCAGCCGATCGCGTGGATCTCCAACCCGGCGCGCGTGTCATTGGCAACGTTCGCGCATCACGTATCACGATTTCAGACGGCGCCCAGTTCAAGGGCAACGTCGACATGGACGTATGAGATGGCAAACATCACGGTGATTGGTCGCGGCAGTACCGTTCGCGGAAACATTCGCGGTACCTCGCAGCTCGAAGTGGAAGGTCATGTCGAGGGCGACATCATCCTCGAAGGCGACGTCACGATTGAGGAGCACGGGACCGTGGGCGCCAACATTCAAGCGCACAGTGTCATCGTGAGAGGAGCCGTAAAAGGTAATATCACGAGTGACGATTCGGTTCGTCTCGAAGCGGGTGCGCGTGTTCTCGGTGATCTTTCCGCTCCACGAATCGTGATCATTCCGGGCGCCCTTGTATGCGGCTATGTGCAATCGGGAACCGCCGTGGGATCGGCAGTGCAGCCACGCAGGAGCTCTGCCAAGGTTCCAGTGCGCGTCGAGGCAAAGGCCCCGCCTCGCGCTGAGATGATGCCTCGCGCCGAGGTGCCCCGCGCTGAGATCCCCCGAAATGAGGCTCCCGCTCGCGCAGCCGCATCCACTCGCGCAGCCCCACCACCTCCACGTGTGGTCCCCGCGCCTGCCGCTCGAACGAACGGAGCATCGTCTCAAGCTGCCGCACCTGCTCGCAAGGCGCCCCCGCCACCGGTTGTCCCCGCGCTCAAGCGCGCAAAGGGCGCCGTCGCTAGCAAGATAAGGTAACGCCGTGCACATACGGGATCGATTGCTTGAACTTCTTCGCCAAAGATCGTTCGAGCGGCGAACCGTGCGGCTTGCCTCAGGCAAGGAGAGCAATTTTTTTATCGACTGCAAACAGACGGTACTCGGTGCCGAAGGGCACGCGCTCGCCGGGCAATTGATGGCAGAAGCCCTTTTGGCGTGGGGGGACGTGCAAGCCGTGGCGGGGGTCGAACTCGGTGGATGTCCACTTGCGAGCGCTGTATCCATGTTGTCCTTCCAACGAGGCAAACCTCTCGACGCTGTGTACGTGCGCAAAGGTGCAAAAGACCACGGAAGCC
>JAHFDX010000739.1 GCA_023248785.1 Myxococcales bacterium | reverse complement strand
CGTGCAAAACCTGATGCGGGCTCGCCGGTAGGAAGTGACGCCGCCGTGACACCTCAATGCACAAGTTGGCAGGGATCGATCGGGGCGCCAGTGGCACTGACAGACACGTCTGAAGATTCCATGCTTACGGGGTTCGCCGTGGAAAGCAGTCGCGTATTCGTTGCTACCGTGACCAGTGGTCCAACGTGGCGCGTGCGTGCTGTGTCTGACGATCTCTCGAGCTTGGGCGCACAGAACGTGGTTCTCCGGGGCACCCGGCGTACCTGGTACTACGGTGGTCTGAGCGTTGCGGCGCAGTATGGTCGTCGCGGGTCACTTGCATGGAACGACGCAGATGGGTGCCGATTTGTTTCTCTCGCGCAAGATGGATCCCCGAGCGCAAAGCCAGTCACGGTGGGCGACAACATTTGCTTTTGGTTGTCGGCTACTCCGACTGGATTTGACGCCATCGAATCGTCAAGCAATTGGGACGCGCCCTACGAACGCGTCAGCCTGAGCGACGTAGGAACGGTCGCCCAAAGGAAAGAGCTCGTGCCTGCTCGAAATGGATCCACATATCCGAGAGGTCATGCGGCGTTCGATGACGCCTCGATGATGCTGGCATGGTCATCGTCTGGCAGCGTCCTGATCCAGCGGTACAGTTCGGCGGGTGAGAAAATCTCTGCTGCGGAATCCTTGCTTGCGTACCGGCGTGATCTCGACTTCGCGTTGACGTCCGTTGGTTCCGCAGCGCTGGCCGCGTGGATCTCGGATTACACGGATGGAAACCTCATGGTTCAATCGTTGGGCAAAGATGCGACCACGGGGCGCCCCGCGGTCGTTGGAACTCCTGGGGGATCCCGTGTGATGAGCATTGGCGCAGCGGGGACAGGCGCGCTCGTCGCGTGGGTAAACCCGAACGAAAACAACTCGGGATACACGCTCGCTATTCAACCTGTTACCAAGGCGGGCGCATTGGAGGGTACAGTAATGACTGTCCCCATCCGCACGGCGAACGTGGTTCGAATTCGTGTTCTGGGCACGCCATCGGGAGCCATGCTCCTCTACGAAGGCGAGGACACGACCCTGCGCAATCCGAGAGTGCAGGTTTTTGCCATTCGCGTGAAGTGCACAACTCCTCACTGATCCTGCCGGCGACGCCGTCAGAAATAAACCGCCGCACCGAGCGTAAATAGAACACCCGCCGATGTGTTGCTTGTGCGCCCCGTACTCGGGTCCGTGAACTCGGGTGAGAGTGACGCGTTCGGATCCGTGCGGCCTCGCAAGAAACCGCGCATGTCACCATTGACTGCAAAATGTTGATTCAAACGCCACTCAACGCCGAGCCCAAGCTGCCCGCCGAAGTAGCGATACGACGTATCTTGAAACGATGTGTCGTTCGATACGTTTGCCCAACTCCAGCCCAGGCCGAGGAGCATGTAAATTTGAAATGGGTCCTGCGGATTGATGTACGCAAGGCCGTTCAGACCAAACGCGGTCTCGCTGCGACGATCGAAGTAGTAGTCACGGCCAACGTATCCGGTGAGCGAACCCTCAACGGCAAACCACGGGATGGGCCGAAATCGCACAAGGCCTCCGAAGCCGAGCATGGTGCCCGAATCGCGCCTCAATGAAGACGGCACGCCCTGCACCTGAAGCCCGACTGCAAACTCGTTGCGCCGAAACCAAGGCCTCGGCCGGCGGTGATACTCGTACGCAGGGGGTAGCGCTTGCGCGGGTGGCGGTTCGACGACCGGAGGAGGAGGCGGTGGCGGTTGATAGGGTTGATACCGCGGATAGGGAGGTGGGCTAGGGGCTGGAGGTGGAAGGGGCGGAAGTGCGTTCGGGTTCGAATCCGGTGCAAGCCAGTCGGCCTGCGCATCACTGGGCGATGCGAAAGCGGCCCCCATTGCAAGCACGACGACGAGAAGGCGCATAGTCATTAGCGTAGGTCCTCCAGCACAGTCGGCAAACGGATTCTTAGAAATACACGGTCATCCCGGCGGTCACTTGGCCGCCGTATGCAGCATTTCCACCGCGCCCCGTGACAGGATCGTAGAATTCCGGGGCGATAGCGGCGCTGCCGTCGGTTCGTTGCCGGACAATGGCGCGCCCATCGAGGTTGAACGCAATGTGAGGTGTAGCGCGGTATTCGATGCCCACGCCACCTTGGCCACCGAGGTATGCGTAGCGGGCTAAATCGTTACCAGAGCTGTCACGAATGCCAGCGGCGGTCCACAGGGCACCGCCCATCAGGTAGAACTGACCGCGGTCTTGCGGGTTGATGAAGACGTAACCGTTCAAGCCGACACTAAGCTCAGAGCGGTGGTCGATCTCGTAATCACGTCCCCACATGTTCTGCATGGTGGCTTCAACGCCAATCCATGGAACTGGCCGATAGCGTACGCCGATGCCAAGCCCGCCCATTCC
>JAHFDX010000738.1 GCA_023248785.1 Myxococcales bacterium | reverse complement strand
CCACAAGGACGCGTATCGAGCGTTGTCGGGCACCACACAGTCGAAATGTGGAAACGCTTCTCGACACCGATGGCCGAGGGTGGCGACATTCACACCATCTGGGTTCAGACCACGAATCCTGCGCAGTCGCTACCGAACGTACATGCGCTCTTCGATCCGAGTCGACGACTGCCCGAGAAGTTCCTCATCGTGTCCGATGTCTACCCAACAGCAACGACCGAGGTCGCCGATCTCGTCCTTCCTTCTGCCTTGTGGGTCGAAAAAAATGGAATGTTCGGCAACTCAGAACGGCGCACTCATCAGTGGTTTAAGAGGGTCGATCCGCCCGGAGAGGCCCGGCCCGATCTATGGCAGATCGTAGCGGTTGCAAAACGCCTTCACGATCTTGGATTCGCCGGCATGAAGGATAAGGACGGGCGATTCTTGTTGGGGGGCGCCGCACTCGACACTCCATTCTGGGACTACCGGCACTTCTACGACATCAATGTCGACGAGCTGCTCTTCGAAGAATATCGGCACTTCACCACCCATCATCGAAAAGACCTCGCACCCTATTCCGAATACGTGAAAACGCGAGGGCTGCGCTGGCCCGTCGTCCAGGCCCCCGACGGTACGTGGAAGGAAACACCCTATCGCTTTGTGGAGTCGCACGATCCGTACGTCGCAAAGGGGAGCGACGTGCAATTTTATCAATCTCACACAGGGGACAATCGGGCGCAGATTTGGTTCTCACCGTATGTTCCGCCACCCGAGGGACCCGACGCAGAGTATCCGTTTTGGCTGTGCACTGGCCGCGTGCTCGAGCATTGGCATACCGGAACGCTCACGATGCGAATTCCGCAACTTCGCGGGTCAGTGCCCGAAGCGTACGTCGAGATCCATCGTGCTGATGCAGCGCGAATCGGAGTTCGGTCGGGCGACATCGTCACTCTCGAAACGCGACGCGGGCAAATCGACCTCCCCGCCGTCATCAATGGACGCGGTTCACCCCCCGAAGGGAGCCTCTTTGTTCCGTTCTTCGATGAGCGAAGGATGATCAATTTTCTTACACTCGACGCCTACGACCCGTACTCGAAGCAGCCCGACTACAAGAAATGCGCAGCCAGGATTCGAACCCGCGCGAAGAAGAGGCTGCCATGACCAAGGAGTTCGATGAATTCGAACCGCCGCCATCATTCCAGCCCGAGCCCTCGAGACCTCCATCTCGAGAACAGTCGCGTGTGCGATCCCCAAGCCCCGGTAGGAGCGTTCACATTCTGAGCGTGGTTGGGCTTAGCGTGGCCGGGGCGGTGTTTCTATCGACGGTGAGATGCGAACAACGAAGGGATCAGCGCATGATCGTCTCGCCTGCACCCTCCGCAACGGTTTCGGCGCCAAATTACTCGGACTTGCGCACCATGCGACGAGGCCCAAATTCGCTGCCGTATCCATCTCAGATGGAGAAGCTGGTCGCCTTGGCGCCCGACGCCTCGGCTGGTGCTCTTTCGCCCACGCGGATTAAGCTACGAGCATACCAGGGAGCACCGCCGGTGATCCCACATCCCATCGCCGCAGACAGCGTCAACGACTGTCTCGCGTGCCACGAAAACGGAGCGCTCGTTCTCGGGAAGATAGCGCCAAAGATGAGTCACCCTCGGCGCGAAGTCTGTACGCAATGTCACGTTCCGGACACCGTGCGCGATCGAGTTGGAACCGCGAATCCGGCCCCTTCCGCGTTGGCCACCAATACGTTTCAAGGCCTCTGGTTCGAGCCCGATGGAGGATCGCTATGAGCGAACTGCTGCGCGTGTCACGGCGCTCCTTGCTCGATACTCTCTTCCCGAAGCGCGTCCCAGCCATCCGTTTTTCACTCGATGCGTTTTACTCCGACCGCGCCACGGGTGGCGAGATGTCGACGCGGTCCATCCCTGAGATTTCTGTGCGAGAGGGACTCGCCATCGTTGCTACCTCTCAAGTTGGAAATGGCAATCCGATTCGCAACAAGTCAGCGTCGGGTGAATCTCGACAGGACACCAAGAAGTCATGAGCGACTCGGAAAGCCTTCGCCCATTGCAAGTGGCTGTACTCGACCGCGCAAGACTCGACGAACTCTGGGGCGATCTCGAGTCCCTTGCGTCCCATCTCGTCGTTGTCTTGCGGTATGCGCCCAATACCGATCACGCGTGCACATATGAACGCGTGTCAATGGCACAGGCGAAGGAAGCGCTTCACGCGCATACAGCCCACGGAGTCCAACTTCGATACGAATACGCTGGCAATTGTTGGTGCGACACGCTGTTGCCTATTAACGACGGCGCGAAGCTCGTCCGCGTGAATGACACGTTCGGCAAGTAGCTTCGGCAAGTAGCTTCGGCAAGTAGCTTCGGCAAGTAGCTTCGGCAAGTAACTGTGCCGGCGCTGGCATCTTGG
>JAHFDX010000737.1 GCA_023248785.1 Myxococcales bacterium | reverse complement strand
AGCCACCGCCCATTCGCGGGGACACGACGGTGATGCGATGGCGTGGCAAGGCAAGGACATGCGAAACGATGGCCTGAACTTCGCTCGGGTGCTGTGTCGATGAGTGAACAAGGAGCTCACCGTCTTCGCCGACTTCGCTCCATGCTGCGTGCGCTTCTAAGTAGAAGTGTTCCTGCCCCCCAATTTCGAGCTCACCCTCAAGCATGTGCGAAGCGCCTTCAATGGCGAGGGTTGCGTCGTCGCGGGTAATCGTGTGTGGAGCCGTGTGAAAGCTGTCTTTCTCGATGGCCTCGCGGATGCCGAGGATCGGTTCGAGGACTTCGTATTCGACAGTGACGGCTTCCGCAGCCTTTCGGCACGCGTCGTACGATTCTCCAATGATCGCTGCGATCAGTTGCCCCGAGAAATGCACTGTGTTGGTTGCGAAAAGCGGTTCGTCGTGACGAACGGCACCCACATCGTTGTGGCCTGGGACATCGCTGGCCGTGAGCACGAGGGCCACGCCAGGCATTGAACGGGCTTTTTCAACATCGAGCTTGACGATGTGCGCGTGTGCATGCGGCGAAAGCACCGGCCACGCGACGAGGGTATGCTCGGCCCCCGCAGTGTCATCGACGTAGACGGCGCGTCCGGTGACGTGCAGGTGCGCGCTCTCGTGTTTTAGGTTGTGGCTCTCACGCGCATCTGGCCACGGCGTGCATTCTTCGTAACCCCAAAGTTTGTCCTGCGATTCACTGCGATCGCCATGAAAAAATTTCCGGAACAGAGACGGAATGAGGCGTCTTCGGTACGCATCACCCGATCGGGCGTCCGCGATGGGAGAAAATTCGGTGGCCAAGACCTCGCACGCATTTTCCACAGTCTCTTCGGTCCACGCTTTTCCAACGAGAAGAGCTTCGGTTTTCTTTGCGCGAGCGGGTATCGCCGCAACACCGCCAAAGGCGAGGCGGGCGTGCTGCACGACTCCTTCTCCGTCGAGCACTATGCGGAAGGCCGTCGCAGCGATGCTGATATCGAGCTCCCGGCGTTTGGACACCTTGTAGCTGTCGCAGAGTGCTTTTTCAGAACCCTTCCGAGGCAAGAGCACGGCTTCAACAATTTCATCGGGGGCGAGGGCGCTCTTTCGATACCCAACGAAAAAATCAATGAGGGGGATCGTTCGCGACCCGCTCATCGAACGAAGGGTGATGAGCGCGTCATGCGCCAAGAACACGGGTGCCATGTCGCCAATGGGTGAGGCAGTTACGAGGTTTCCGGCGAGCGTGGCACGATTGCGAATTTGGCGTGAGGCGAACGCAAGAAGCATCTTGTCGATATCGGGATACTCACCGGCAAGCGCTTCCTGCATGTGGGTGAGCGAGACGGCGCCGCCGATCGACCAGTGTTCGTTCGTTTTTGTGACCGCGAGCAGTTCGAGCACTCCTTCAGTCGAGATGAGCTTTGGGAACGCCCAGAAACGTTTGTTGAGGTACACACCGATTTCGGTGGCCCCTGCAATAAGCCACGCATCCGGATGGGCCGCCCGGAGCGCGAGAAGATCGATAAGTGTTGTGGGTCGCCAAAAACGTTCAGTCTCCGTTACATATTCGAGCAAGGAAAGGGGAGGCGTCTCCTTGCGCAAACGAAGTTGAAAGAGGTCGGTCGAGGCGACAGACTTTTTCCGAAGCGCCTCCGACATCGCCTCGCGAATGGGGCGATAGCCGGTGCAGCGACAGAGATTGCCGTGCAGCTGTTCGCACACTTGCCACGGCTCGCCCAAGTCGTTGCGGTAGTAGCCTTCAAACATCGAGACGACGAAACCTGGCGTGCAGTACCCGCATTGTGAACCATACTTCTCGACCATCGCCTCCTGCACCGGATGAAGCGTTTGCTTGCCGTCGCACTCTTGTGCGAGGCCCTCGACCGTAACTAGTTCGCGCCCGGCAACCATTGGAAGGAGCGTGATGCAACTGTTAAGCGATCGATAGACCGTGCGCCCGTGCGCATCGCGATCAACCATCGCCACCGTGCATGCACCGCAATCCCCCTCAGCGCAGCCCTCTTTGCTTCCTGTTTGCCCGCGGCCTCTCAGGTACTGAAGAAGCGTCAGCGTCGTGGGCGCATCCTGCACGCACACGGGCTTGCCATTCAGCGTGAAAGTCAATTCGGACTGCGGCATGGCACTCCATTCTATCGTGGCAACGGGTCAATGCCGACCAGTTGTGCACACGCAGCGTAGAAGTCGCGACAGAATTTGGCATTGCTTGCGAGTGGATGCATCGCGCTTGGCCGACACCGCACGTAGTAGCGTCCCGTCACGTTGAGCGGTCCCTCTTCGTGCGCGAGAAACACGGAGGTCTCGGTGCCCTGGTCCAGGCTGTCGGTACCTTGCGTTCCAAATCCGTCGCGAAGCAGTTTGGTCGACACAACG
>JAHFDX010000736.1 GCA_023248785.1 Myxococcales bacterium | reverse complement strand
ATGGTTGATCGCGTGCTTTCAGGTAACTCGGACGCCGTGCAACGCTTCAAAGCCGGGAATGCCAACGTGCTAGGCGCGCTTGTCGGACTTGTCATGAAAGAGTCGGCGCGAAAAGCAAACCCCAAGCTTGTGAATGAACTTTTGCGAAAGAAACTCCTCTAGACCATGAATCGAAGAACGCTTCTTCACTTCAGAGTCTTTGGATTTTTTGGGAGCCTATGCGGACTGTCCCGTGACCGCAGCGCGCGCGCCGCGTTGCCAATCGCGCGATCGTGCATTTTCGTTTGGCTCAACGGCGGCCCTTCCCACATCGACACCTTCGACCCGAAGCCCCGCACCAAGGCAGGCGGTCCTACGAAGGCTATCGCCACACGCACCAAGGGGATGCAGCTTGCCGCGTGCTTTGCGCATCTGGCAGAGCGCTCCGACAAGTTCACCATCATCCGCAGCATGACGAGCAAAGAAGGAAACCACGCGCGGGCCCAGTACCTTGGACACACCGGTTACGCTCCGAACCCCACCGTCAAACATCCGTCGCTCGGCAGCTGGACCGCCAACCAAAAAGGTGATCCGCACGCGGAGCTGCCTGCTTTCGTCAGTATCGGCGGGCCCAGCTACGGTTCCGGATTTCTTGGCAACGCGTTCGACCCACTCGTTCTTACGAAAGCGGGCGAGCGTCCCGATCACACAACGCATGCCCCTGGCATAAGCGCCGAGCGATTTGAAAAACGCATGCAAGCCCTGAACTTCGTCGACGACGAGTTTGTAACCGCTGTGCCCGACCGCATCGCGCAAGGGCGACGTGCCGTGGTCGCGCGCGCGGTCGCCCTCATGCAGTCTCCGGACCTTGCGGTGTTCGATTTGGACGACGAGTCCGCAGCCGCGCTCGCCAAATACGGCGATACGAATTTCGGACGAGCGTGTTTGCTTGCTCGAAGGCTCATCGAGAAAAACACCACGCGCTTTGTAGAAGTAGTTCTCGACGGATGGGACACGCACCGCGACAACTTCTCGAAGGTCCATCAACTCGGAAGTACGCTCGACGTGGGATTGAGCGCGTTGCTCGATGATCTTCACGCAAAGAATCTTCTTCGCTCCACGCTTGTCGTTTGCATGGGCGACTTTGGCCGCACACCGGCCATCAATGAATACGAGGGCCGAGATCACCATCCGCATGCGTGGAGTGCGCTCGTCGGTGGAGGAACGTTGCGCGGGGGATACGTTCACGGGGCAACAGACGAAGACGGACGGAATGTGGTTCGCGACGAGGTGCATTTGCCCGACTTATTCGCAACGCTCGCTGTGCAGCTCGGACTTGATCCGCATCACGTTGCCATGACACAGGCCGGAAGGCCCATTCACCTGACCGACCACGGAAAGCCGATCGAAGCGCTCGTGCACGCATAAGCGCTTCGGTGTTATAGAGCGGGCCATGAAGCACTCCGCTCTTTTCGTCCTTGCAACGCTCGCCTTGACCGCATGTGGAGGTTCGAATCCCTCTGCCACAAGTCCCACGCCCGTTTCTGAGCCAGCGTACAAAGCGCCCGGCGACGCCACGGTCGGTGACAAGACCAAATGTCCGGTGAGCGGCGAAAATTTCGTCGTCAACGCGAGCTCCCCGAAGACGGAATACAAGGGAAAAACCTACTATTTCTGCTGCGGCGGTTGCGACAAGAAGTTCACCACCGATCCCGAGAAATACCTTCACGCGGACACATCTGCTCATCACTGACCGCCTCCGCTCTGACTCCGGACTCAACCGCGCACGCGCTGGAGTCGGTTGATCCATTGAGAGCGGTACCCGTTGATCCATTGAGAGCGGTACCCAGTGCACACCCTCTCCGTGATAGGTCCCAACGGGAGCCATTCACGTCCCTTCTTACGTCATAGGCAAAAGCGAGGTAAGCCTCTGTGCAGGAGAACTTGCCATGGCCCAATCATTCCCTCCCGTCTACATCGTGAGCGCGGCACGCACGCCGATTGGTAGCTACCTCGGTTCCCTTTCCACGTTGCGTGCGCCAGAACTCGGCGCGATCGCGATCGAAGGGGCATTGAAGCGAGCCAACCTCACACCGGACCTCGTGAACGAAGTGTTCATGGGCAATGTGCTCTCCGCCGGTATCGGGCAAGCCCCCGCACGACAGGCAATGATCTATGCAAAGATCCCGAACACGGTCCCCGCAACGACCGTGAGCAAAGTGTGCGGTTCGGGCCTTCAGTCTGTCGTCTTCGGAGCAAAAACCGTTGCGCTTGGTGACGCCGAACTCGTTGTTGTGGGCGGCATGGAATCGATGTCGAACGTGCCCTATTACCTCGACAAAGCGCGCTCTGGCTATCGCATGGGCGACGGCAAGCTTATCGATGGAATGATCTTCGACGGCCTGTGGGATCCGTATGGCAACGTGCACATGG
>JAHFDX010000735.1 GCA_023248785.1 Myxococcales bacterium | reverse complement strand
GCTCCCAAACCAAAGACTCCGTCCACCCGCGTTCGGAGGCCACCCAATCCCCCGCCTACGGTCAAGCCTACCGTCGTCTGCGGCTTCCACCGAGGGCGCACCAGGGGCGCTTCATCCGCGCATGCGGACGCGGCGATCAGCAGCATCCCAAACGCCCAGGCAACGCACCGTTGCATTACGGGCCTTGGGCAGCGCAAACGTCGAAAGCCGAGCACTGACGGCAGGTCACCGTTTGATCCTGGCCGAGATAACAGGGACTGCTTGCACTTGTCGTCGACGTGGAGGTGGAGGTGCCGTGGCAATCGGGACCTTCGATCAATGGGTCGTCCGCATCGGCCGGGAATGTCACCAAGCAGCCTTTGCAGATATCAATCGGAAACGAAAATTCGTTTGACTCCACACTCGTGTTGCCGAGGGACGTGCCGAAGATCCGAACGGTCACCATCCTCCTTCGGGTTTCGCCGCGCTTGATTCCGGAGCTCGCGCTCTCAATCGAAGCCGAGTCGAGCACGTCGACACCAACCACCGCGTATCCGGGATTGATGCCGTCTGACGGGTCCACGAAGCCTGTCGCCGAGCGCGTAAAGCTCTTGAGCTCGTCGCCGCTCACATCGAAAACGTGGACCTCAGCCCCTTGAATCGAAATGCGGCTGGACTCAGCGCGCACTTGATCCTTGTTGGTCTGTGCCAAAAGTTGGTTGCCTACCAGAAAGACTGCAGTATACACATTTCTGAGCCCGGCATCAAGAATTCCGGACGACAAGATCGGTTGCGAAATATCACTTGTGTACTTGCAGCGCTCGCCTTCGCCGACCGTCGGCGGCGCAACCACCTGGCGAATAAAGAGCGACTGATCGTTGCGTACGCACGCGCCGAGGACAATGCATCCGCCCAACGCGGCCCAGGCGCCAATGCGGTGCGCGATCCTAAATCTCTCTGGTCGACCCACGGATTGTCCTCCTGGTCACAGCAACATGTGATCTTTGCAAAGGTACCTCCGGTTGCCTCGACCTACGAAAAAAGTCGCAACCGCTCCGCCACGCGCTCGAGTTCCGAGATCGCGATCGAACCCATGCGCGACCGCCCAACCTCCTCCACTACGGGCCACTTAATAACCGAGCCGCTCCGCTTCTTGTCCGACGCGACGTATCGGAACGCCGCGCGCAGTGCCGCGGAATCGACAGACGTCGGAAGCCCTAACGCATCAAGGCGCCTCGCGGCGAGCGCGGCGATTCCCTTGCGTGTCCAACCAAGATCCTCGGTGATTCGGAGTTCCAACACGGTGCCAATCGAAACCGCTTCGCCGTGAAGCCAACGCTCAAATCCACCGTGCGCCTCAAGTGCATGTCCGAGCGTGTGGCCGAGGTTAAGCAAGGCACGATCGCCCTGCTCGCGCTCGTCGGCGGCAACGATTTGGGCCTTGCACGCGACGGCGCGCTCGATGTCACTCGGCGTGAAGGTTGTGCCGTTCCAGTGCGACAGACTTTCGAAGAGTTCGGCGTCGTGCGTGAGTGCGATCTTCACGATCTCAGCCACGCCCGCGCGAAATTCGCGTTCAGGAAGCGTCGCCAAATGGCCCGTGTCGATGACGACAGCCCCCGGCTGATGAAACGTGCCGATTCTATTTTTTCCGGTCGCATGATCGAAGCCGGTCTTTCCTCCAACGGACGCATCGACCATCGCCAGCAGCGAAGTTGGTGCGAGCACGAAGGGAATGCCGCGTAAAAGCGTCGAAGCAGCAAACCCCGCCAGATCGCCGACCACGCCGCCGCCAAATCCGAGCACCACCGAGTCACGATCGATGCCGCTCGAGAGGGCCACGTCCCAAATAGCACTTACCGAGGTACCATTTTTATGCCGCTCGCCGGCGGGTAACACAACCTCCACGTGAGGCACGGCGAGGCCGTCGACAACGCGACTCACATACGACCCACGGGCGCGCTTCACGTTGGAGTCGGTCACCACCACAACCCGCGTGGGCGCACACGCAGCGACGCGGTCTTCCAACGTCGAGGCCATGCCTTCGCAGAATTCGACCACGTAAGAGCGCTCGCCAAGCGGTACGCACAGAAGACGCCGCTGCTCGAGTGCCGCAATAATGTCGACCACGTCGTCGACGGTCCGGTTATCGGTGTCCACGCACGCATGGGCTTCGGCATACGTGCCCATTCGTTGCTCGAGAAGGGTACACAGTCGAACCGCTGGATCTGGCGCAAGAAGCGGTCTTTCGTGGCCTCCTTCGAGTCGTTGCAAGAGCACTTCGGCCGGTGCCTTCAGCGTGATGACGCGTGCACGCTGAAGAACGGCATGTCGAAATGCGCGGTCAAGCAACGCACCGCCTCCGACGACGACCACAGGTCCCGAAGGATCGCGCGTTACGCGATCGACAAGGTGGCGCTCCAGATCTCGAAATGCCGATTC
>JAHFDX010000734.1 GCA_023248785.1 Myxococcales bacterium | reverse complement strand
GGTTACTGAGCTGCGTTATTGAACGGGAGCTACTTTCTCGTCATCGCTCGCCCGGGTACAGGGACAGGGACAGAGGAAGACGGAGCGTCGCCATCGGGGTCCACCCAGTACCGAACGCAGAGGTCGTCGTCTTCGTGGCGGACGGCAAGGATGGGGGCAAGTGTAGGTTGCGAATCGCTCGCCCCTTGCACCGTGAGTGGGACGCTGTCGGCGCCTTGTCCGCAAAGTTGGGCCCTCGCTTTGGTGACAGTGCTGGAGGTGCCTGAGGGTTCGATGGAAATAGATCGCACGGTGATCGGAAGCTGCTCCGGTGCCCCGAGTCGGACGAGTACTTCATGTCCGCCGTCAACTTCGTGTGCGGGAGGCGTGAGCACGGCGCGAAGGCGCACAATTGCAAGGTTTTGGTTACTCCAGGCAGTTTTGAGGTGCTCGCGGCGCAGCGTGATCACCATGCCCGCCATCCGGGGACGACCCAGCACGACGCGGGCGTGGGCCGGACAGGAAGGAACCCGTTCAAGGGCGAGTGATGTGGGCTCCTTTGGGGTGCGCTGGGAGAGGTCGAGCAACTTCGCTTCAAAGGCTCGGGGAGCTCCGGGCGCACCGAATGCCACAAAGAGGCGCAAATCACCGGGCCCGAGGTCTTCCTTGGGAATCGTAAGATCGGTCGTTACAAGAACGTAGTTGGCACCGACGGAAAGCTGCACGTTCTCGATGCCGACCAGCATCGGAAGCGGCGGAGAGGGGCGGTGGTGAACTTTGGGGTGTTTTGGGCCTTTCGGCTTCGCTTCGCGGTGGACCTTCGGGGCGGCGATTGGACCACCAGGTTTCGCCGATGCACGCGTGGTGAACGCCAAAGCACCCGCAAGAGTTCCCACGAGAAGGCACGTGCTCCGTGTTACGTGCATCGGCCCTCAAACCATGCAGCAAGATGCGCCGCCGTGGTCTCGCGCCCTGTGGAATCCAACGCAAGAGCGGAATCCAACGCAAGAGTGGAATCCCACATAAGGGCGCCACCCGCCGCCTGGGCATCGAGGGATTTGTAGCACATTGGATTACGAAACCAGTCTTCATCGAAACGGCTTCGCAGATCGGGCCACATCATGAGCGCGTGCAAGCTACCCACGAGCCTTCCGCGAGTGGCATCGTGAATGGCAGGCCACACGCCAAAAAACGATTCGGCAAGCGCGCTTCCAAAGGTCGCTTCGGTGAGCCCTTCGAACGAGTCAGCGTCCCGGTCGCGCAGAAGCCACTCGAGCGCGCGTAGTCGAACTTCCAAGAGCATCGTCAACGCGAGTCGTCGCGCTTGCTCTTGCGCACCCTGCGTAGCGAGTCCGAGCGCGTGCTTGTGGAACGAGGGTTCAAGGCAGGTCATCGCACCCAAGGAAAAGAACGTGGCATCGAGCACGGCCGCAGGATCGAACGCGAGCGTGAACGGCTGGCTTGTCCTCGCAAGGTCTGCACGACGAAGAACGTACGCGTTTCCGAGAGCGCGCATGAACGTTGCGGCTCCGCATACCACTCCCAGGACCGGCCTCCGCTCGCCCGCTGCAGAATGCGCCCAACCCGTTTCGCCAGCCCATCGCAGCGTTGGTTTGGCTGGCCAGCCTGAAACCACGTCGCGTGCATTCGCCGCTTGAACGCACTGGACCCAGTCGATCCGTTCACTCTTGGGAACGCGCGCACGCTCTCGAACAAGAGACAGGGCAAGATCGTTGGTCCGCTGCAAAAAACCGGTGGCCACGACATCGAGCGTCGCTGGGGACACCGGCAACAGCGGTGCTTCGGGACCTGGCAAACCAGCACGCGTAGCCACTTCGCATTCGAGTTCGCGCAGGCGATGGGATACGTTGGATAGTGACTCTGCGGCCGAAGCGAGCGCCGTCGCCCATACGGATGCACGCGCTTCGTCGGTTTCGCCCAGCAACCCTCCCCACAGCGCATCCCACGCAAGCTTCCTAGAAGATTCAAACCGAACGATCGCGAACGCGTCATCCTTCGCGCGACGAAGATCGGACGTAAGCTTGGCCGTGACGCGCTTTTGAAGGAGCCACAGGACCCATCGCCCACAAGCGTCGCGCAGCGGTTTTTCCAGGTCAGGAACGTTCATCTCTTCAATGCGGCGATAGGTGCTCATGCCAGTTACATATCGCTGGGCATGAAAGAGATCGTCTGTGTCTTTGAGACCACGCTTCCACGTGTCAAAGGCGCGCTCGATGTCGGAAGAGATGCGTTCGAGGTTGAATCCTTCGGGCACGTCGATCATCCGTGCACCGTGGCGCGCCTCTCTTGCCGCGTAGCGAGACGGCGTACGATGAAAGCTTCGCGTTCGGCGAGGCTGTGGAGGCGTTGGGGAACTCGTCTGCGCTCGTCCCTCGCGACACGTACAGCAAGCGAACACAACATTCGGTAGTCCTTCGCTTCACAGACGAAGAG
>JAHFDX010000733.1 GCA_023248785.1 Myxococcales bacterium | reverse complement strand
CATGGAAAGTGGCACACAAAGAGCGAGCGATAAGCCGGTTGTCATCGTCGGGAATTGCCTCGCGGCTGTTATTGCCGCCCACCAGCTTGTGGTGAAGGGCACTCCCGTACTTCTGATCAACAGCGCGCCCAACTGGGGTGGCCACTTTTCATCCAGGGCCGTTCTTGGAACCAAATTTGATCTCGGAAATGTGTGCTTTGAATTTACGAGTTTTGCGAAGGACCAAACTGCCGATGTCCGCTCCTACAACACGCGAGCGCGCAATGGAGTTGCACCGTACGTACAAGCCGCGCGCGACTTCGTTGAGAGCGTAGTTCCTGTGAACGAGGCGCGCCCGCCGGAGATGATTTGGAACGGACAGATTGTCCCCGATCTCGTGATGGCGAACGAGCTCGGTGTGCTGCATCGCGTGACCAACGAAGTCTCAAGACAAATGGCAGCGGAGCTCCAGGCCATCTTGGCTGGTCCCGACAATGTCCTTCATCCGTCGCGCAAGGTCGACAACCCGCTTTTCCTGTCTTCAACCTACGAGCAAGCGTCGCTCGCGAATCACGGGACAACCTTTCACAACACGTTCATCGCTCCGCTTTGCGAAAAGATGGTGCCAGAAGGTGCCCGCGCACTCTCGGCCCTGTACCATCGCTGTTTGTGGATGCCGATTTACTACCCGCAAACGGTGCTCGCGGGTCTCGGTCCGAATCCTCATTCGCTGCGCAAAACATTGTTTCACTATCCGTCCGGCGGTTTCATCGGGAACCTCACCGAAACGTTGTTTTCGGGCATTGAGGCATCGAACCGCGCTCGGATCGTTGCCGCCAAGGTGACCGCCCTGAAGCACGCTCTGA
Source organism: Myxococcales bacterium (assembly GCA_023248785.1). GTDB lineage: Bacteria > Myxococcota_A > Polyangia > Polyangiales > Polyangiaceae > JAHFDX01. The sequence goes on along the minus strand of JAHFDX010000733.1, from coordinate 1,593 downwards.
AGTCTGATCGAGGCTTTGAACTAACACTTGCTAGCGGCGAAACGTTTGAAGCAGATCGGGTCATATGGGGGCAAGACCTGCCATCGCTCATGCGCGCGGCGGGGCTGTCAACGGAGGGCCAAAGCAAGGAGAAGAAGGCGGGCGTCGCGTTCTGCTTTGTGCTGGTTGACCCCAAGAAACTCCGCAAGGAATTCAACTTTGTATTTGTGATCGATCGCGAGCGAATGGCGTATCGCATTACGAACCAATCGTGTGCAGCGGGCCTCGATGAACCGGTGGTGCGTCTCGTCGTTGAGTGCAATGCGCGCTTTTTTGGCGACACATGCGACAACGAAGCGTTTCGCCGGCAGGCGTTAAAAGAACTGGTTGAACTCGGCATTGTTTCGGACGAGTCCGCCATCCTCAAGGCAGAAAGCATGTTCGTCCCAGAAGTGTTGCCCATTCCGAATAAGGTGGACCACGACCAATTCTGGGCAGCGCTTGAGCAAACAGAGCGCGCCTTGCCCGACGTTGAGCTCGTCGGTCCGTCGAGCGGTTACTTCACCAAGTCGCTCAACGACCAGATCATTCAAGGCCTCAAATGCGGCCAACGCGGGCTCCAAGCGGCGGCCGCTATCGCCGCTGGCTCGTGATGGGGAGGGTCCCTTTTCACGTTGTGTGAAGGAGAGCCCGATGAAACTTGGGAGTTGAGACCGCATCTCGTACACTCTCTAGTCGACCATGAAAGGGATCATCCTCGCGGGCGGTCGGGGGACACGCCTTCATCCTTTGACGAAGGCAACCAATAAGCATCTGCTCCCGATCGGACGAGAGCCCATGCTCTACCACCCCATCCGCCAAATGGTCGGAGCGGGCATTCGCGAGGTGCTGGTCGTTACAAGCACCGAACACATCGGGCACGTGGTTGCGTGCTTGGGCGGAGGTGCTGAGTTCGGCTGCACGCTCACGTACATGGTGCAAGAGGCTCCGCGGGGAATTGCGCACGGATTGTCGTTGGCCGAAGCATTCGCCGATCGATCGAAGGTGTGTGTCATGCTGGCCGACAACATCTTCGAATACTCCATTGCTCCGTACGTCGACGCGTTCAAAGAACAGCCTGCGGGCGCGCGCGTTCTGCTCAAAGGCGTCGGGGAGCCAGAGCATTACGGCGTGGCCGCACTCGACGAGCACCAAGTCGTCGAGATCCAGGAAAAGCCCAAGGTCCCAAAGTCTGCGTACGCCGTTGTGGGTCTGTATTTTTACGACAACCAGCTGTTTGACGTCATTCGAATGATCACGCCTTCTGCGCGCGGCGAACTTGAAATTACGTCGGTCAACAACGTGTACATTAAGCAGGGCCAACTCTATTACGATCACTGCAAGGGTCGGTGGACAGACGCAGGAACGTTTGAATCGTACGCAGAAGCAAGCCGCTTCATGAACGAAAACGGCAATCGAATTCTCCCGCATAAAGAGCCGCGCGCCCGCACGGGAGGAACGATTCCCCCGCCGATCAACGAAGGATAACAGCGATGGAAATCATCAACGAAGAGCGAGGACGGATCATCCCCGTCGCGGAAGGCAACTTCAAGACGATTCTCGTGATCGAATCGA
>JAHFDX010000110.1:8888-9413 GCA_023248785.1 Myxococcales bacterium | reverse complement strand
CGAAAGAACACACTCGCGCGCGGGAAAGGCCACAACCTTCTCAAACTCAACGTGACCCACACAGGAGCCGCAGGTGCGAAGAACGCGCAAGGCGTCGCGCAGAGCCCATGCACGTTTTGCGGAGACTGCGTCTCCGGATGCAACATTGGAGCAAAGAACGCGCTCACGACCAACTACTTGCCCATGGCGAAAAGCCGAGGCGCCCGAATTTTCACCGGAATGGAGGTTAAGTTCATCGAGAAGGATCCACGTGGTGGATACAAGGTCCATTACCGGCGCCATCACATTGGCGGCATCACAGGATTCGATACGGTGGTCCGCGCGAAAGTTGTCATTCTGGCTGCGGGTTCGGTCGGCAGTACAGAGATCCTGTTGCGCTCGCAATCTACGAAGCTCCGGTGTTCGCGAGCACTCGGCACACGCTTTTCGCTGAACGGCGACGTCCTGGGATTCGGTTACAACGGTCGCACGCGACTGAATAGCGTCGGCTACGGTTCAACCATTGCGGGTGAGCGCACAGGTAAC
>JAHFDX010000110.1:0-8878 GCA_023248785.1 Myxococcales bacterium | reverse complement strand
CGTCGGGCAGAACATCGTTTCGTTTGGAGACTATCGAACGCCCGGCACAGAGAAGAACCTTCAAGCCCGCTTTCTGCTTCTCGACGGCGCATTCCCAACCGCGCTCTCACCGATGATCGCGCGCGCATTCGCCGCCTACGGTGAAGCAAAGCTCCGAGATAAATTTGACGAGAGACAGCGTCAGCGGATGAAGAAGGACCTCGCCGCGGTTGGAACCCTCGATCCCGAGGGGGCGCTCAACTATTCCATGGTCTATCTGGCGTGCGGACACGACTCTTCCTCAGGAAGAATCGTTCTCGATGATCCGGACGATCATGTGCGCATCTCATGGCCAAACATCATGTGTGAGCCATTTGTCGAAATCATTAATGCCGAAATGCGCGCGCACGCCGAACTTCTCGGCGCCCAGTACATTTCCAATCCGCGCACCACCGCGTTCGGAGGAAATCGTGAGATCGCAACCCATCCTCTCGGAGGATGTCCCATGGGGGATGACCCGTCGACGGGTGCAGTCGATCACCGGGGGCGTGTGTTTGATCGCAACGGCGGCTTCCACCGTGGCCTGTTCGTCGCGGATGGCTCGATCCTGCCGAGGTCCCTCGGTGCGACACCGCTACTCACAATTAGCGCGCTGTCCGAACGTATTGCTGAATCGATCTTGGCCGACAACACACTCGGGATTTGATGTCGAGTGGAGGTAAAACAATGAAGCGATGCGCGCGTTGGTTGATGGCCATTTGCATAGCGACCGTGGGAAACGCAGCGTGGGCCGAACCTTCGTCCATGGGTGAGTCGATACCTCCGGGCGAGCAGGTCGCGATCGCCGACATCATCGCGTCGATTTCTCGAGGGTACGCCCAGCGTACTCCCACGGTTAAGCGCATGGCTCACGCCAAGCACCATGGATGCGTGCGAGCAACATTCACTGTCGACAACGTGCCAATCGATTTGCGTCAGGGCGTATTTGCAAAACCTTTGGGAACTTCGTTCAAAGCGTGGATGCGGCTTTCGAACGGCAGTGCGAATGAGCAACACGATTCCGTCCCGGACACGCGGGGCTTCGCCATCAAACTCATCGGAGTACCCGGCAAAAAACTCATGCCTGACGAGTGCGACACGCAAGACTTCCTAATGCACAATGCTCCCATATTCTTGGTTCGCGACGTCGCCTCTTTTGCCAAGTACATGGCCCTCGGTGCGGACCCCGGGGTGGCTTCGTTGCTCAAGGCAATCCAAGCTATCTCCAAGGAAAAACCTGCAGAGTTCGCTCGCGAAGCAGCCCTTGGCGCGCAGATTGTGACCACGCCAATCGAAAACCCCCTACTTATCCCGTATTACAGTGCGCTCCCGGCGAGTGTCGGATCGCAACCGGTTAAGTTTGCTGTGCGACCATGCGTGACGGGCCGCGACAAGATCCCATTCTCAGCGCGGCACCCAGCCCCCGTGCACATGAACTTCTTGCGCGAATCGATGAAAAAACAATTGGACGTCACGGACGCGTGCTTCGAATTCTTTGTCCAACGACGCTCCGCCTTGAAGGACATGCCCATTGAGGACCCCACCGTCGAGTGGAACCAAGACACTGCGCCCTTCGTGCGCGTCGCAACGATCCATATTCCAAAACAGTCGTTCGACAGCGACAAGCAAATGGCCTTTTGCCAAGACCTGGCGTTCACTTCTTGGCACACGCTCGCCGAGCACAGACCGCTGGGGGGCATCAATCGTCTGCGCAAAGCTGCCTACGAATTCAGTTCGAAGACGCGCCACAAAATGAACGCAGCAACGCTGGTTGAACCGACCGGCGACGAGGTATTCAAGTGACCAAGCTGCCACTCGAATAGCGCCCAATACGCCAGACCCTCTTCAACGAATGAGCCGCAACGCGCCCAGTCGCTCGCCCGCCGCAAGCCACACACCCATTCGCTCTTCGTGAGTACGGGAGTCAACGCACGACTTCGGAATTGCGCCCGTCTCGACAAGATGCTCGAGCTCCGGCTGACTGCTTACGCCCACACGATCGCGCACTGCCTGCGCCAAACTCATCGTCACCGTAGGCATCCCGGTCGCTGGGGCCATTGGCGTTTTTACGAGCGCTGGGTCAAGCACGGTTGACAAATCGTTCGAAGCATCCATGCGCTTTGAAAGGGAACGAATGCCAAATTTGGTTCTCAGCGTTGCGGCGACGCTCGAGTGCTCGAACTCCGTATTCACGACAGCCCCGCGCAAAACTCTGCCGCCAATGGCGAGCGCGGGCATGCGAAACCCGCGCTGGGTAAACTCGATATTGTCGTCGTCGACCGAAGGCGGCGCCACATGATCGAAGAACCCGCCGTGCTCATCGTACGTAATGATGAGGAGCAGTTTGTCCCATTGCGGACTCTCGGCAAGCGCCTTGTAAACGCTTGCCATGAACGCCTGCCCCTTACGGATGTCATGGCTCGGATGATCGTCCGACGACGCGAAATCAGGATCAATGATTGAGAAGTTCGGCAACGTTCCGCTCTTTGCGTCGTTGAAGAACTGATCCATCGGCGCGGCCGGATTCATCTGAAGAAGTTTGCCAACGTATCCGCCGGTGTACCAAGCGATCGCACCCGCATGGTAGTTCTTGTAACTGTTACCGCTCTCTTTTAGACGATCCCAAACGGTATCCGGGAAGTTGGTAAACGTTGGCGTGTTGTCTTTGCGCCCCCCCGACGACGTCGAGTGCAAGTAATAACGATTGGGCCACGTCGGCCCGAGCACAGAAGCATACCAGTGGTCGAGGACTGCATAGTTGTCCGCAAGCCAGTAGAGAAAAGGTAACTGCGCGCGATCGTGATAACCCATCACGTCACGCTCGTTCGCGCCTGCATGCGCCTTCACGAACCCGTCATTTTTCCCGGTGTTCCATTGAATGTGAACGGAGTTCCAATCGTGCGGCGGATCGTTCGGCGTAAAATTCTCGAAGCGAAACACTTTGACAGGGTTGCCATTGGTATCTGCGTTCGATTCGTTACCCGTGAGGGCGGCGACCTTCGACACATTTGCGTACTTGGTGTCGAGCCCCAGCGAGCCAAGGAAATGATCGAACGATCGATTTTCCATCACCAGCACAATGATGGCCTCGATCCCCGCAAGAAGTTCCTTGGCCGTTGGAGGCGGCGGCGCGTCGGCAGCACGGGAGTCTTGCGATCCCGAATCACTAGGTTGCGAATTCGGACTCGACGAATCAGCTCCCGCATCGCCTCGCGAACCCGCGGGTGTGCCCGTCGCCACGCTCGGTGCGCCGGTATCCGGATCACTGCCGCAGCCGGCGATCATCGCGCCCGCGCCAAGTTGCGTTACGACGGTTCTACGGGAAATCGGTTTCTTCATGGCAGTCCTTGCGGTTGCAGTTTTCGTCCGGCGGCGCGCTTCAAGCACGTCTCAAAGTAAGCACGTCGTCAATGTTTTTCCGCACATAGCTACGCATTTCGCCGCTTGGTCTCGGTGCTTCGATGCCGCCAGCACGCGGGCACAGATGGCGCTCTCCGAGTTGCCGCACCCGGCCACCTTGCACGACCGCACCACGTCCGTCGGCACGCAGACGCGACCCACTTCGTTTTGAATGCAGTTCGCGACTTGTTTGCTACCCGACGCGCGAAGCAAACAGCTATATGCGCGCATGGCAACGCTCGCTGCGGCGTGATTCGCAAGAGCCTCGCACGCGCGAGCGAACAACGCCGCGTCGTCGCGCTCCACAAAAACGGCGCAGTTGAGTGGAATTGCTTCCGCCTCGCACGTCGATCGGGGTGTGAACGCATGGGGCAGCGCCGTTGCAGATACAAATTCGGCAAGCGGCGACGACTCTCGCATCGCATCAGCCGCGTCCGAGTCTGAATGGGCAATTACTGAAGCGCCCGAGCGAACGCTCGACGCCTCTTGCGGCGACACCACAGTCATTGCCAAAACCTCCGACGGCGGCACCGGCACCGAAGGCGCCCGATTCGCGCACGCCGTGAAAAAACCAGCAATAAGAGCGCCCCCCAGGAACTTTTGCTTTACAGCCAAAAAGCAGACAATTACCGGTTCCGTTTCCCTTTTTCCGATGGACTTCTCCGGCCCGCCATCCACCTCTCCAGCGCCACGCTGGCTTCGCGCTCTCGTAGGGCTGCAGGTTCGTCGGCCGTTCGTACCCATCATTGTGGTCTGTATCACGGCTCTGGTCGGCTTCCTGCTGGCCGCACGCCTTGAACTCAAGACGCGTTTCGATCAACTTCTCCCTGAAAATCAGCCAAGCGTTCGCGAGATCCGGCGGGTCATGGACCGAACACGCGCCGCCAGCAAGATCTTCGTCGTACTTGAAGGAGAAAAGAGCGAGGAGCTTCGCACGCTCGGCAATGCTCTTACCGAGCGGTTGCCCTCCGCGGAAAGCCGCGTCGAGACCGCCGAGGACAGTCTTGCGGCAGCAAAATCGTACCTCGAGCCCAGGGCTGGGCTTTTCTTGCCTAAGGATGAACTTCGAAAACTCCGCGACGACGTAGACGCACGATGGGAATGGGAAGTTGCGCGCCAGGATGGAAGCGCGTTCGACGAAACTGAAGCACCACCACCCGAACTTTCCGCCGAAGAACTGAAAAAGCGCTTCAAGAAATACGAACCCAACGGCGCGCAATCGTTTCCAGACGGGTACTTCCAATCGCAGGATCGACGCGCTCTTGTAGTGATGGCGCAAACCCTCATTCCAAGCGGAGATTTAACAAACTCGAAGATCGCGTTATCGAGGGTAAAGGAACAGGTCGCAGCCACAAAACGTGAGCTCGGTTTTGATCACGTTCGCGTCGGGTACGCAGGCGACCTCGTCAGCGGCCTGAACGAGTACGGCGCCATTCGCGATGACCTCACGCAAGTAGGCTCCCTCGGCGTGCTCTTCGTCCTTATCGTTGTGCTCCTCTACTTCATGCGCTTGCGCGCGCTGTTCACCATGGGCATCACCATCGGAGTCGGCATTGCGTGGACCTTCGGGATCACCAAGGTGTGCATCGGCCACCTCAACGTGGTGACCGGTGCGCTCTTCAGCATCATTGCAGGAAACGGCATTAATTTCGGGATTCTGTACATGGCGAGGTACTTCGAGGAACGCCGCCTGGGAAGGCCCGTGGAAGATGCGATCCTCATCGCGCATCGAACAACCATGAGCGCCACACTCACGGTCGCGATGGGCGCCGCAGCCGCGTACGGGTCGCTTGGCATCTCCGAGTTTCGTGTCTTTCGACATTTCGCATTCATCGGCGCAACGGGTATGGCCTGCTGTTGGATCGCGACCTACTGGGTGACGCCCGCCCTGCTTGCGGCCATCGAACGCCGTTGGCCATTTGGAGGCAACGGGACAACGTGGTTCTCGCGCATCAGGCTCCGCGGCATTCCGTACTCCGCATTACTCATACCAACAATACGAACCATCCCGAGGTTTCTTGCGGGTGCGGGCATCTTGGCCGCCGTCGCGGGTGTCGTCTGCACCGTCGAATACATGCGGCACGATCCGATGGAGTACAATATGCGGCGCCTGGAAAATGATCTCGGCGGCGCAAAGGAATCGTCGCGAATCTCACGCCTGGCCTCCGACATCATGGGACGAAGATTCGACGCCGGGATGGTCGTCATGGCCGAGCGCATCGATCAAGTGCGCGCGCTCAAGGCGATGCTGGAAAAGAAGCGCGATGAAGCACCGCCCGACGAAAAGCCCTTTGAGGCCGTCCATACCGCGGTCGACTTCGTGCCCGAAGATCAGCCCGACAAGATCCCACTTCTCGTCCAAATCCGCGAAAAGCTCATTCGTGCACGCGAACTCAAAGTGATCAGCGACCAAGAGTGGCAAGAGCTGACGCGCGTAATGCCGCCTGAGGATCTAAAGCCCATCACACTCGAATCGCTTCCCGAGCAAGTTGTTCGGCCGTTCATGGAGCGCGACGGAACTCGGGGACGAATCGTCGTGGTTGAGCCCACTGCAGGCACCGACGACAGCGACCTGCGTTACCTCTTGCGTTGGGCGGACTCCTTCCGCGAGACCAAGTTACCGAACGGCGAAATCGTTCGAGGTTCGGGGCGCCCTGTGATCTTTGCTGACATGTTGAAGTCTGTGATTCGGGACGTTCCAAGGGCCGTAGCGCTTTCACTCGGACTCACGTTGCTCGCCGTCGTTCTTCTCTTTCGACGCGGTCGCCAATCGTTCATGGTCGTGGGCGCTCTTCTGCTGGGCGTCGCATGGCTCGGTCTCTACATGCAGATCACGCATACACGGCTCAACTTTGTCAATTTCGTAGCTTTACCAGTTACATTTGGCGTGGGCGTGGACTATGCAGTCAACATCGTCCAGCGCTACACGAGCGAACGAGGCCGAAATATTCTTCGAGCGGTGCGCACCACGGGCGGCGCAGTCGTGCTCTGCAGCTCGACCACGACGCTGGGTTATCTCGCCCTTCTGGGATCCATCAATCAGGCGATCCGAGGGCTAGGAGCCATTGCGGTGATTGGTGAAGTGACATGCCTAGGAGCCGCCGTCCTCGTGCTTCCCGCGATCCTGTACCTGCGCGAGCGTTCGAAGAACCGCACGCGAAGGTCACGCCGCCCGCCGCAGTCGCTCCGGGAGCGCGAACTTGGCGGGGCCTCCGAAAATGTCTAGTCCAACCACTTCGTTCCAGTAGCGAGCGCCCTCGCGAATTGCCAACGCACGAAACGATCGCGATGCGCGCTGCGCCGCATCGTATGCACGCACCGACGCCATGATCGACGGCATGAGCCACGCGGCGCGCGTTCGCTCAATGGGAATCATGTCGGCCAGGCGGTTACCGATCAGATGCCTGCTCACCGCAAAGTAAAAGGGCTTCATCCATTCGGCACGACGACGCTCCACAGGCGTACGCGCCACCGTAACTCCTGACTCAAAGAGCGCATGAACGAGACGCCGTCCGTCGTCGTCGGTTTCGTCGCCCTCAGTGGCCTCGGTGAGCCTTCGAAGGCGCCACGCTTCCGACTCGGTACCGGTCGACCATTCGGGATCTACGCCCATCAAGAACGATGAGTATTTCCAAACATGCATGTACGCCTCGACCTCGTCCGCATCGAGCGAAAATCCAAGGGCGCGCAGCCCTTCGACCACTTCGAGCGAAAAGAGAAGCGACGTCGCCGCCATGTCATGTTGATTGATGGGGATGCCCCACGCATCCGCCTTCCACTCTGGATGTGCGAGCAGCATCGCGCGCACTTTCGCGTGCATCAGACGCACGTGAAGCGTGATGGCATAGGCCTCTCCAAACCTGGATAGGCTCCCGGGCCTGCATGTTTCCTGGACGAACTTTGCAGTTTCAAACAATCTCTTGGCGGTCTGCTCCTCGAGCCTTCCGGTGAAAACGAGGGGCTTGTTCCCACCCGGTGAAAAGTAACCGAGCAAGATCGATCGAAACGCGAGCACGAAGCCACCAAACAAGCCACTGCGCATAAGCAACTGACCGCCCACGTGAAGCTGCCGCTCGTCGACCCAACGGGGCACTTCCTCGGCGTGTCCAAAGAACGCACGAAGCGAAGGCGGCGCCTGTGAAACACAGCGGATTCCCTCGCGACTTGCCTGCGCGACGAGCGCGTGCCCAGAGGCTCCCAACGTTACCAAGTCGGACATCGCCGCATCAGCCAACGGATCGCCCTGGAGAAGGGCCTCACCAAAACGATCCACTGCGCTGCCTAACATTCGGCGAGCCACCTCGACGTGGCGATAGCGAGTCGGAAACATGGCCCCTTCCTCCGGCGATTGCACAGTTCTCTACGCGCCTATGCGCGAACCGTCGTCTTTCCCATTCTTAGTACTTCGGAGAATTCGTCTTTCGTCAATGGCACAACACTGAGTCGCGACTTGCGAAGGAGTGTCATCAAAGAGAGCTTTGGATTGGCCTTCATCGCCGCAAGCGTCACCCGAAGTGCGAACGATTTGATGGGAACCACGTCGACCGCGCTCCAGTCTTCATCGCTCGTGGGATCTGGATACGCCTCACGCACAACCTCACAGATTCCAACGACTTCTTTGCCATCCCCCGAATGATAGAAAAGCGCATAATCGCCCTTTTTCATGGCCCTTATGTTGTTACGGGCTTCGAAGTTTCGAACGCCGTCCCAGCGGGTGCGACCTTCTTTTTCAAGATCGGCAAACGAGTATGTCGAAGGCTCACTCTTGGCGAGAAAGTACGCACGGGCCATGCGAGGGACTGTACCACTGAAGTGGCGCTCAGCTTGGCTGGACAAGTCAACGTTCGAACTCCGTAGGAACTTCGCCCAGGCGGTACTAGAAGCGGTTTGACAATGCGACGGATCCCCCTTGCCACGATCACCACCGGACTCGTGTGGTTCGTCGCTTGTGGTCCGCAACCTGCGCCGCACGTGCCCGATCCTGTCGGGTCTATGGACGGCGGTGCAAACGCACCTGACGCGGAACCTACCGCTGATACGAGCCCTCCGGACGCATCCCCCGCTATTCCGAAACCCGACGTCGTTCCTCCTTCTCTCGAGGAAGTGCAACAAGCGTGCGCACTCCTCACGTCGTGCGAGCACCTCGCAATGCCTCCATCCCTTCTCCCACATGATTTTGCAGAATGCGTTTCGCAGCTCACGCGCGACCTCACGAGCGCAGCCGCTCTGACCACACCGCTCTCCACGCGGGAGTGCGCCATGATGGCGAACTCATGCAGGGAGCTTGCAACCTGCTTGCTGCATGGCGTAAACCCCAATGCCTGCGTTGGTCGCGGCGGCAGCGGAAAAGTGACCGGCCTGTGTCACGTTTCGGGGCGTGCGGTCAATTGCTACAACGACCAAGTCTTGCTCGTACGCGATTGCCCGCGTGGCAGCGAAACCTGCACCGTACGCAGTGGCG
>JAHFDX010000732.1:1063-2439 GCA_023248785.1 Myxococcales bacterium | reverse complement strand
TAGCGAAAAAGACTTACTCGTCCTTCCCTATTTCGTCGCGCTCACGGCGTTTGGCGTGGGTGGCCATACCACCTTTTCGCCCTGCGTTTCGCGCCTCATCGCTCGTAAATTCGTGGGCAGTTCCCGCAGCGTGTGCGGCTTTCCCACCTTTACGTGCAATATCGCTCACAAGTTTGCGATCGATCGCCGCAAATCCGCGCGGGCGCTTTGGACGGGGCTCGCTCGCCGGAGCGGTCGGCGCCGTGGTTTGTGTATTTTCATATGAAACAGTCGATTCGGCTGCTGTCGTCTTGCTCATGACGGCCCTCACTGACTCTTCCGAACGACGGGACCTGCTAGAGGTTGAGTCGATTTTTTCATTGCCATGTCGTTTCGTTGGCACGGACGATAGGGACCTCGCATCAACCACATAAGGAGCGACCCACAATGCAGCTCGCAATGATCGGCCTCGGGCGAATGGGTGGAAACATGGCACGGCGTCTCATACGCAAGGGGCATCAGGTGGTTGTCTACGACCGCGATGCTGCGAACGTCACGGCGCTTGCCCAAGAAGGCGCGACCCGAACGGCGTCCCTCGATGAGCTCGTCTCGCTCATGAAGCCGCCGCGGGCGTGTTGGTTGATGCTTCCGGGCGGAGTTCCCTTCACGACGACCGTTGAAAAACTCATGTCCACCCTCTCGCCGGGCGACATTGTCGTCGATGGTGGAAACTCGAACTTTCGCGAATCGATGCAGTGGTCAACGCGCCTTTCCGAAAAGAAAATACGGTGGATCGATTCCGGCACGTCGGGCGGCGTGTGGGGTCTCGAAAACGGGTATTGCCTCATGCTCGGCGGCGACAAAGGCGCATACGAGGTGCTCGAACCGGCCCTCAAATCGCTCGCTCCCGAGGGAGGATACGCGTACTTCGGCAAAGCCGGCGCAGGACACTTTGCCAAGATGGTTCACAACGGCATCGAGTACGCCATGATGCAGTCGTACGCCGAGGGGTTTGAACTGCTAAGGGCAAGCGAATTCGGTTTCGATTTGCACAGGCTCGCCGGCCTCTGGAACCGGGGTGGCGTCGTTCGCTCTTGGCTCCTTGAACTCGCCGAACGCGCGCTCAGCAAAAATCCCACGCTCGACGGGATCAAGCCCTACGTCGACGACAACGGAATGGGTCGATGGACCGTGCAAGAAGGCGTCACACACGCGGTGCCCGTTCCAACGATCGCGGCGGCGCTCTTCGCGCGGTTCTCATCACGCATGGACAATTCATTTGCCCTTCGTATGCTCGCGGCCCTTCGCAACGAGTTCGGCGGCCATGCCATCCATAAATAAGAAAAGTAACAATGCCGGCGACATTTTCGTTTCCGAAGATGCTGCGAGCGCTTCCG
>JAHFDX010000732.1:0-1053 GCA_023248785.1 Myxococcales bacterium | reverse complement strand
GCGACAACCAGACATTGACTGGACGCGCGTAGTCATTCTTTGGGTCGACGAGCGCGCAGTCCCCCGCACGAGCGATCGCAGCAACGCGCGGCTGGTTGATGAATCGTTGCTGCGGGCGCTTCCCGTTTCACCAAAAAGCGTGTTGTACATGCCGGGGGATGCTCCAGATCTTGCGCACGCAGCCGGTAAGTATGAGTCGCTTATCCGGAAGGACGCCAATCGCGATGGCGTTCTCGACGTCGTTGTGCTCGGGATGGGCGCGGACGGACATACCGCGTCGCTTTTCCCGGGAACGAGCGATGTATCCCGCAACGATGCGATTGTCCTCGCCGTAAAGGCTGAAGCTGGTCGGGAAGCGCGCCTGACAATGGGCCGACGCGCCATAGTGAATGCCCGCCACCTGGTGATGCTAGTTACAGGAGCAGAGAAAGCAGAGGCGTTGCAGCGGGTGTTTGCCGACGGTGGCAGCGAAGAGACAACGCCGGCAAGGTTGATTCGGCAATCGACAGGACAACGTAACTGGTTCGTAGACCGCGCTTCACTTCCCGCGTGAGCAACTCCTGCGAAGCTCTCGCACCTCTTTTTTCAAACTCTCGATTTCCTTTTGCTGCGCCTGAAGCGTCCCCACCGTCATGCTCATGTAGCCATAGAGATCGACATGCTCGCGAGATGGCATCACTGAGGGGCTATTCATCGGTTGGTCTTCAATGATGAAACCCAGGTGCGACGTAGGGTCGCTCCCCCTGTATCGATAGTTCGCGAGGCGCGTCTGCAGGGTTGCCGTTCGCAGGCGCTCGATATCATTCTCGTCGAGATAGCGGATGTCGTCCTTGTACTTGGCACTCGACGTCGGACAGGCCACAAGGGGCAGGGACCACGTTTTGCTTTTGCACTTAAGCGTGCCTTGCCCGCATTCCGTGGGCGCGGCAAACGCGCAACTCTCGCCCTCTATCGCGCAGCTTGATCCGACGCTGGGTCTTGGGGTCGTGCAGTAGGCTCCGCCGCCAAAACATGTCCAGTAGTTCTGCGTCCCTGCATCACAGTCCCGCCGTA